>JAIVJE010000083.1 GCA_020200195.1 Acidobacteriota bacterium
CTGTCGTTCTACGTCAGGTACGCCAATCGGCCCTTCAGTGAGCAGACCGATCAACTTGCCTACATCGTTTCGTACGCAGTCGATCCCGTGACCGGTCAGGGCTATGTATATCTGCCCGGAAAATCCGACGAGCCTTATCGCCTCAACACGAAAGCGATCTATCGCGGACGCGAGGGCAACTGGTTTCGGGCGAACGCAGCGTGGCAGACTGCATTCAGGAACGTCGTTCACGGCTAGCGCTCACGCCTTCTCGACCGTGCATGCCCAAAGCAGAGCTCCGAGGCGGCCCAGCCACAGCCCAGGCGGCGCGTCGGAGTGAGTCCAGTCGGTTGAGCCAGACCGTCATCTGGTTCTAATTGGCGAAAATGCGGCCTCACCAGTTCCAAGTCGTTGATTCGAAACGACAGGAAACTTGATCCCAAACAGAAAATCGAACCAGCGCGTCTGCCAGCGATACAATCGATGCCGGCGTGATCAACGACAATTAAATTTGCCGGGCGACGACAATTAGATTGGCCGGTCCGCTGACCGCCATCTGGCGTGCGAGGCTATCCGTTTGGGAGGACGGATTGGTCACGGACGCGCAGGTACGGCGGTTGAGGGAGAAGCGGATGGACGGCAACACGTTAGGGGCGGCCGCGGCAGCGGCCGGCATGAGTGAGCGGACGGCGCGGCGCTGGCAAGAGGGGCCGGTCCCGTCGGCAACCAAGACGGCGCGGACGTGGCGGACGCGCGAGGATCCCTTCGAGGGTGTGTGGGCGACCGAGGTAGTCCCGAGGCTCGCCACTGACACGGCGCGGCGGCTGCAGGCGCTGACGTTATTCGACTGGTTGTCCGACCGCTATCCCGGACGGTTTCAGCCGGGGCAGGTGCGCACGTTGCAGCGGCGCGTGCGCGATTGGCGCGCGCACCACGGCTCGGACGTCGAGGCGTACTTTGAGCAAACGGCGGTCCCCGGCCGCGAGGGCGCGCTCGACTTCACCGACGCGAGTGGGTTGGGCGTGACGATCCAGGGCGAGGTGTTCCCGCATCTGCTCTTCGAATGGGTCCTTAGCTTCAGTGGCTGGACCTACGTGGCGCTGGCGGCGAGCGAGACGTTCGAAGCGCTCGTCGCTGGGCTGCAGGGCGCGGTCTGGGCGCTGGGCGCGGTCCCTGCGGTCATACGGCACGACAATTTGTCGGCGGCGACGCACGAGCTGAAGCGCAGCGGCGGGCGCCAGCTCACGGAGCGCTTCCGCGGCGTGCTCGATCATTACGGCTTGCGCTCCTCGCGGATCTCCCCCGGCGAGGCCCACGAAAACGGCGTCGCCGAGCAAGCCCATTTCCGTACGAAGACAGCCGTCGAGCAGGCGTTGCTACTCCGCGGCCATGGCGACTTCGTCGATGAAGCGACGTATGAAGCCTTCGTGCGTGAGGTGATTGAGCGGAAACGGAATGGACCGGCCGCGCGTCGGCTCGCGGACGAGCGCCCGCACCTCCGCCCGTTGCCGCCGGCGCCGGTGCCCAATTACACGACGTTTACCTGCGTGGTGCGTCGATCGAGCACCATCCGGGTCGGGAAGCGCACCTACTCCGTGCCGTCGCGGTTACTGGGACACACGGTCGAGGCGCGGCAGCACCCGACCACCGTGGAGGTGCTCTACCGGGGCCATGTGATTGAAACCATGCCGCGCTTGCGCGGCGACGTCGATCACCGCATCGACTATCGCCACATTATTGGGAGTCTGGTGCGCAAGCCCGGCGCCTTCGCACGCTATCGCTACCGCGAAGAGCTGTTTCCGTCGCTCACGTTTCGCCAGGCGTATGACGCCCTGTGCGTCACCCATGGGGAGCGCGCGGATGTCGAGTACGTGCGGCTGCTGCACCTGGCGGCGACGACCAGCGAAGGCCAGGTTGACGCGACGTTGATGCGGCTGCTTCGCGATGCGCAGCCGTTTGACTACGCCGGCGTGCAGGCGCTGGTCACGCCCACGACGCCGAGTCTGCCGGTCATCCATGTACCCCAGCCAGATTTAGCACAGTACGACGCGCTGCTGCTGGGAGGTGGCCGATGCTGACGCCCACCGCCCCCGCCGCGACCGAGCGCGTCACCACGCTCCTGACCACGTTGGGCCTGCTGACCGCGGCGCAGGAGCTGGTGCCGCGGGTGACCCAGACCGGACATCTCGAGGTCGTCCCGGTGCTCGCCGAGGTGTTCGAGGCCGAAGCCGAGGCGCGGCGCCAGCGGCGCATTGCGCGGTTGCGCCACACAGCCCGCCTCCCGCCGGGCAAAACCTTCGACACGCTCGATGCAGGCCGACTGCCGGTGCCCATCGTGCAGCGCGTGCAGGAGCTCGCGACGGGCGCGTTTCTCGAGACGGCGACCAACGTGCTCGCCTTTGGCTTGCCGGGCGTCGGCAAGAGTCACGCGCTGTGTGCCGTGGGGCACGCGTTGGTGGAAGCGGGCCACAGTGTGCTCTTCACGCCGGCCTACGCGCTGGTGCAGGAACTCCTCAGCGCGAAGCGCGATCTGCAGCTGCCACGGGCGCTCCGGAAGCTGGATCTGTTCGAGGTGATCCTGCTCGACGATCTTGGATACGTGCAGCAAAGTCCCGAAGAAGCCGAAGTGCTCTTCACGCTCCTCGCGGAACGGTACGAACGCCGCTCGGTGATGGTGACAAGCAATCTGGTCTTCAGTCAATGGGACCGGATCTTTCGTGACCAAATGGCCACGGCTGCCGCGATCGATCGCCTCGTACACCACGCCGTGATTCTCGAATTCGACGTGCCGAGTTACCGGACAGATCGCTCACGGCCGACGCCGGCGGCCGCGCCGACTCCGCGGGCATCACGACGCGGGCGCGCGCCGGGCCCACTGCTGCCAAAACGCCGTCGATGAGCGTTGGGACCGCTCCGCCGATGAAAACAGCCGCGTAGGAGGCGCCAGGAACGACGATCGCCAAGCTGGCACGGGTACAGCATCCCCTGATTCCGGCCTCGATGGCGTCAACAGCAAAGACGGCTGTGGAAATGACGTCCCTATGGAAACCCAAAAACGGTTTCCACAGGGACTTGGAAATCTCGCACAGAACGCGAGATTCCCACATTCCCACAAGCCGATCATCGTTGGTGTCTGAAAGGAGAAAAGATAGAGCACGAAGACTGACGGTCGCGACCCGTCATCAGATCAAACCGACCGCAGGATTGTCGCAGCCTCGGTCACATCCAGGACCGGCAAGAACAATTGTCGCGAACCGGCAAAAGTAATTGACGTCGATCAGCTCAAGCTCCGGACATCATCCAGGATGGCATCGCGCAGGCTGTGCATCGACGCCGGGTCGGCCTGTGGCACGAGGCGGCGCAGCGGCACGCGCACCGCGAGCCGGGCGAGCACATCGAGATCGCGCGCGCGCATGTCGCGGTCCAGCAGGTAGTTCACATACGTGTTCGCGATCAGCCGCGTGAGTCCGTCACGCGCCGGCAACGCGCCGACGACCGGCGCGCGCGTGTGCGGATCACGCTCCTCCAGTACGTAGATGGCACACAGCGGAACCGGTCTCGACTGAAACGCGTACCCGTCCTGCCCCAGCGCGAGGTAGCACTTGTCCCAGGTCGCGGTCTGTCGGGGCAGCGCGTCCGGTGATCCGAACAGCGCCGCGATCGATTCCGGCCACAGGCCGAGTCGCGGATACGCCGGTTGCGCGAGGAATGTATCGCCCTCCTCGATGACCGCCACCACATCGTCGGACATCACGCCGAAGCCACTTGTCGCAAAAACGGCGGCCGCCGTGGATTTGCCGGCACCAGGGGGACCCACCATCGCGATTGCGCGCCCGTCGATATCAATCGCGCTGGCGTGCAGGCAGGTGATGCCGCGTAACCGCAGCACAAAACCCAGCACCGGTCCCAGGAGATACGTGGTCGCGTCCTCGAGGGTCAACGCGGCGGGCCATGTGCCCCGAATCTGCGTTCCGCGACGGTCGATCAGGAACTCGGTGCCGTCGCCGTATTGGAAGTGAAAGAAGGCGCCGTCAGCCAGCGTCCAGGCGGTCAGAGTCGGCGTGCCGCGTTGATCTTGAGTGGCGCTCGCATACCGGAGCTGTCGCGGCGCGTTGCGCAGCGACCCCGGAAGAAGCTGCTCCGGATTGAGCACGACATCCAGGTCGAAAGGCGAAGACTCCGGTGATGCAACCAGACCCGGGATCGGCCGGTCGCAACGCAGGCGCAGCCCAAAAGCCCCGAAAGTCACAGACGCAAATTCCAGCGCGCGGGTGTCCCGCTGAATCGTCACGCTGTCTTATTGCCGCCCACACCGTCACCCATGGCCCCAGTGGCCATCGCCCATGTGCGGAGGCGGAGGTCGCCGTAGATGGTCAGGCGAGGCGTGGTGTAAGGTCGTTTCGCGACAGGTTGCTCGTCCAACTTCTTCGGATCGTCCGGCCGTTTCATCGGGGGGTTCCTTCCTTTCTCGCAGCCCGGGTGGGGCACTTTGCGCGAGCCAGTAGTTGAGACACAGCGGCCGCGTCAGCACGTGCCAGTCGGATTCGTACTGATTGACGGCCTGCGGCACGCCGGCGACCTTCGGAATCCTCTCGACGTCCACGTATTCTAACAGCTCGGGCGTCGGGTCGAAGTGGTTGATCCACCGGGCCTGGGGTTGCCGCAGGAGCGCGCAGACTGGCTCCGCGGCGAGCGGTGCCTTCGGACGTCGGCGGACGGGTTCGGGTGTCCTCCCTCGCATCGCGTCACGCAGGATCCTCTTGTTGAGAAACCAGGGGATTGCCGGGACGGCCAGGAGATACGTCAGCAAGCGCACGTCAAAGAATGGATGCCGAAATATCAGCGGGCACGACGTGAAGCCCGGATCATACTTTTCGAAGACATGGGGCCAGAACGGCCCGCAAAGGTCGCGAGAAACTTCAGCCCGGCGGTAGTCGTCCGACGCCGGCGCTCGCGTCAGATCTTTCCAACGCTCCCGGAGCCCCAGACGGGCCTCAAAGTCGCGCGAAATCCATGGCGGGTACGCGGTCCGCCAGGAACCTTTACCTCGCCAGCGCCGCAGGGCGGCGCGGATACCGAGCGGGGGTCGTTGGCCATACGCCAGGCAGCGCACCACGTCCGCGATCACCACCGCGGGGCGCCCGGCTGTAAGGAGACTCAGGAAATCACGGTTAGAGGATGCGGACAGCGCGGAGTCTCCGCCATCCCCGGCAAGCGCGACCCTGCAGTGTCGCGCGATCTGTGAAAACAGGTCGATCGTCATCGTCCGCAGGGGCTCGTCAAGAGGTTCCGCGGGCTGAAAGCCCGGTTCATCACACCGTTCGAACAGCGCGGTGTCATCCACTGCCAGGTAATGCATCGCTATGTTCAGCGCCGCTGCCACCAGCCCCGCATAATGACGTTCTTCGTCCGGAATCAACCGGTCATAGCCCGCCGTGTGGGCCCTGAGATCGAACGGTTTCCGTCGATCTGACAGGAGACGATGGGCCGTTACCGCAATCGCCGTGGAATCCAGCCCGCCGCTCATCATGACGCCCACGCGGTCAGCACGCAGTCGATCGTCAACTGCGGTTCGCCACAATTCCCGGAAC
>JAIVJE010000084.1 GCA_020200195.1 Acidobacteriota bacterium
GCCTGGCTGCCCGTGGGCTCGGACGTGGACAGCGCTGAGGAAGCGCCGGTGCCGGCGAACAGCCAACAATCGGCGACGTCCGTCGTGGACGCCGAGTACTCGCCACTCGCGACACTCGCTCCACGCTACTGGCTGCCGGTGATTGAGGCCGATGACCGAGAGCTGAGTGTCGGGGCAGCGACCAGCGGCTTTGATGCGTTGGGCCGACATGCGTACGGCGCCACGCTGTCGTTCACGCTGAGACGCGAACGGCCTGATTGGCAGCTCGCCTACGCTTACGATCGCTGGCGTCCCACGCTCTTCGTGAGTGTCGCCGACGATACCGACCTGTTCCGCGACGCGGAAGTACGTACCCGCGAGGTGAACGGCGGCGCGCTCTTCCCGATCAAACGCGTCCGGTGGGCGCAGAACCTGTTGATGGCGTTCAACGCGTCAAGGGACACGGTGCGGTGCGATACGGGATGCGAAGAGGGGATCGTGCCGTCGACCGCCACGCGCAGGTCGCTCCGTTTCGGCTGGACCTACGACAGCGCGAAGACCTACGGCTACTCGGTCAGCGCCGAGCGTGGCATTCGGTTGAGGGTCACTGGCGAACTGACGCGCGAGGCATTTGGTTCGGACGACAACGCCGGCGCCGTCACGGGAGATGCGCGCATTTACCGTCGTGCCTGGCCCCGCCACGGCGCTATCGCTGCTCGACTGGCCGGCGCAACATCATGGGGTGACAGCGCCGCGCGGCGCGTGTTCAGCGCGAGCGGCCCGGGACCGCAGGACCTCGATTTTGATTTCGGCGTGAACGCGATCGGACTGCTCCGCGGTTTTGCGTCCGACGCGGTCGTGGGGCGCCATGCGGCGCTCGCCAACCTCGACTACCGCTTTCCGCTGCGTTACGTCGAGCGCGGCGTCGGGACCGTCCCCTTTTTCCTCCGATCGGCCCACGCCGCGGTGTTCGCCGACGCCGGCCACGCCTGGAGCCGTGACTTCGTTCGCTCGCAGTCGCGCGTGTCGGCCGGCGCCGAGCTGTCTCTAGATATCGTCGTCGCCTACTGGCTGCCCCTCACCTTCACCACCGGCGCGGCCTGGCGGCACGACGGCAACACCGACAGGCGTGGCATCGTCGCCTTCGGTCGGATTGGGAGAGCCTTCTGAGACTCGCTGGAGGAAGCTGTAGGCCACCTTGCCCGCAGTTACAATGAGTGCGCGATGACCAAGAAGTCCCGCTTTCTGCGCGTTCCGGTCGAGCCCTTCGAGATCAAATCCGGAGTGACCGCAGACGACGTGCTGGCGCGAATGGAGCACATCTCCTTTCAGGGGCGCAATCTGGCGAGCGCCCGCCGGATCTGGGAAAAGATGCTCGGCGACGACTGCACGATTTTTCTTGGCATGGCCGGTGCCCTCAGCGCGGGCGGCCTGCGCATGATCGTCGCGCACCTGGTCGCGCGCCGCTACGTGGACTGTCTGGTTTCAACCGGCGCGAATCTGTACCACGACCTCCACGAGACGCGGGGACGGCGCCATTACGTCGGCTCACCGCGAGAGAACGACGCGGCGCTGCAGGCCGATCACATCGATCGCGTGTACGACACCTATGCCAGCGAAGACGAATTCGTCGAGAACGATGAATGGATCGCCGAGTTCGCGCTGACGCTCGAGCGGCGGCCGTACACGTCGCGCGAGTTCCTCTACAAGCTCGGCGAACATCTCTGGAAGGAAACGGGGCGCGACGGGATCCTGACGGCGGCGTACCGCGCATCGGTACCGATCTATTGTCCTGCCATCGCCGACTCCTCCATCGGAATGGGTCTGTCGCAGGCACGGCATCGGGACGTCCAGGCAGGCCAGATCGACGTCATCGGCGACATCATCGAGTCGGCCAACGTGGTGATTCGGCGCCCGCGGACCGCATCCATTGTCCTCGGCGGCGGAACACCCAAGAATTTCATCAACCAGGCGAGCGTACAGGCTGAGTTTTACGACGACCGGGTCGGTGGGCACCGGTATGCGGTGCAGATCGTGACTGACGTGCCGCACTTCGGCGGCGCCTCGGGCTCGAGCCTCGAAGAGGCGCAGAGCTGGGGCAAGCTCGCCGCGGATGCCGAGCAGGTCACGGTCCACTGCGATGCCACCATCGCACTGCCGCTCCTGACGACTGCGCTTGCCACGAGCGGGTCCGAACGGCTCGCGGGTCGCACGCTGCTGCGATTCGGCCTCGACGGCCCGGTCATGTCCATCGACGGGCGGCCGTTGCCGCCCGCGCGCTACGAGGCACGGGAATGAGTTTTCCTTTCGAGTACGACCATGGCGTCCCGCTCGCCTTCGGGGGGGCGCTGCCAGAAAAGTGCGGATTCGATGACGCCCGCGTCGTCATCCTGCCGGTGCCGGTGGACCGGACAACCACGTACGTCGGCGGCACGCGAAATGGCCCTCGCGAGATCCTGCAGGCCTCGTCACATATGGAATTATGGGACGAGGAACTGGGCGCAGACGTGCACGGCGTCGGCATCTTCACGCTGCCCGAAATGGAACTGCCGTTCGGTGAACTGGAACCGCTCATGGCGGAAATCCGGCGCGTCGCCGCGGAGGTGTTGTCCCGGGGCAAGTTTCTCGTGACGTTGGGTGGCGAGCATTCGATCACGCCGCCGGTCGTCGCCGCCGCGGCCGCCCGGCATCCCGGCATGTCGGTGCTGCAGATCGACGCGCACGCCGACCTGCGTGACTGTTATATGGGCACGCCGCACAATCATGCATGCGCCATGCGGCGCAGCCTGGAGCATGCGCCCGTGACCCAGGTCGGGATTCGGAGCATGTCGACGGAGGAGGCGCAGGCGGCATCCAACCTCAACACGACAATCTTTTATGACGTCAGCATGCGGCGGGACCCGGCCTGGATCGACCGTGTGGTCGACACGCTCACCGACGAGGTGTACGTCACCATCGACGTCGACGGCTTGGACCCGGCCATCATGCCGGCGACCGGCACGCCGGAGCCGGGTGGGTTGTCGTGGTACGAAACCCTCGCACTTCTGCGCGCCACGATCGAGCGTCGCACCGTCATCGCCTGCGACGTCGTCGAGCTGAGCCCGCTGCCAGGCATCCTGGCGCCGAACTTCCTCTGCGCCAAGCTGGTTTACAAGATCCTCACCTATCGGTTCGCGTCAGAGCTGACCGCCCGCTAATCGGGGACAGCCACCTTTTTCAGGGAGGGACAGCCACCTTTTCCCCGGCGAGAAGGCCTCCTGACCTTTTTCCCCCACAAAAGCACTCAAAAAAAGGTGGCTGTCCCCACTGAAAAGGTGGCTGTCCCCAATCGCGTATTGGTTACCCCTTCAGGCTGTATACGAGGTATACTCCCGGCCGTGGCGGGACTCTACGAACAGGCCTTGCTCGCGCTGGAACGCGGTCATGGGGCGGAGGCAGCCGCCCACCTCGTGCGCGCGCTCAAGCAACCGGGTCTCCGGCGCGAGGATCAGATCCAGATGCGTTGCGCGCTGGCCGAAGCCTGGCTGCTCCAGGATGACCTCCGGCAGGCGGCTGACGCGCTTGGAAAGCCGCCCGAGGTCCGCGAACGGCTGGACCCTGCGCGGCTCTCGGATCTGTGGCGATTGCACGGTCGCATCGCGGTCTCGAGCGGTGAAACGTCGCGTGGCATCGCATTTCTGACCAAAGCGTTGACGCAGGCCGAGCGCGCGCACGACTCGCGGGCGATCGGGCTGGCGCACTACGAGCTGGGCCACTGTTATCGGCAGGTGGGCGACACGGCGATTGTGCGCGAGCACCTCACGAGCTCGGCGTCGGCGCTCCACGCTGCCGGCGATCGTCGTCACCTGGCGATGGTGCATTCGCTGTCGGGCGTGGCCCTGGCGCAAGAAGGCAGACTGGACGAGGCGATGGCTGCGCTGCGGCAGGCCGAACGGCTCGCGGAGATTCACCTGATCCGCGGCGAGCATGACGCGGCGAGCCGCTGTCTGCAAAAATCGCGGGACGCCTACGGCGAATACGGCGCGCACACGAGCCGCTGGTACCAATGGTCCCTCCAGGTGGTCGAAGCGCGGCTGGCCCTGCGACGAGGACAGGAGGCGCAGGCGCTCCCGCTCGCGACTGAGGTCGCCACTTCCCGGGATGCGCCGACGGGGTACGCCCTCCAGGCGGAGCTGATTGCCGTCGAGGCGCTGCTCGCGTCCGGCCGACTCGCCGACGCGCAGGAACACCTCGATGGTGTCGCCGCGCGCATCCAGGCCGGGTCCATGAGCAGCACCTGGGGAGAGTTTCTGCGCCTGCGCGGGCGCCTGCATGCGGCGGGTGGCCGATCGACCGAGGCTTACCATGACTTCGGGCAGAGCGTCAGCGTCTTCGACCTTCTGGGGGAGCGATATCAGGCAGGCCTCAGCTATCTCGAACTGGGCCGCCTCGCGGCCGCGGCCGGGGCCCGCTCGAGGGCTACGCGCTACCTGACCGACGCGGTCCAGATCTTCGAGTACCTGGGCGCGGCACCCGATCTCGCCGACGCGCGCGCGGCACTCACCGACATTCCGTCGGCGGGAACGGGCGACTACGTCGGCGTTCAAATGGACGGGGACGCCGCCATCGTCCGGCGGATCGTGGATGCGGCGGTGATGCCGGCCTTGCTCGCACGCGAGGGGGCGACGGCGCTGCTCGAAGCGTGCGACGCGCAGGCCGCCGCCATCTTCGTGCAGAACGCCGCGGGTGTCGTGCGCGTGGTGGCTTGTGCGGGATGCGACGCCGACCGTGCGCGCGCGCTCGCGGCAGCCGCCGTACGGGTGTCGGCTGGCGGCGCCTCTCCTTCTTTGATGGTCGAACCACTTGGACGCGATCCGGAGGGCGCGCGCTTCGCGGTCGTCTCGAGCGCGCGGACGCTGAGCGCGTCGGTCCTGCAGCGCGGTCGAACGCTGTGTGCGGTGTTGCGCCAGGGATTCGACCTGTGCTCGGCCCGTGAACGCCCGGCCGAACCAGCCGGCGGCGCGCTGGAACGACCCTTGGAGCCGCTACTGCCGGGATTCGTCTGCGCCAGCGCTGCGATGCAGCGGGTGGCGGACCAGATCCAGCGGATGCAGGGCAACGACCTCACTGTGCTCGTGACCGGCGAAAGCGGTACTGGCAAGGATCTCGTGGCGCGCGCCATCCACGCGGGCTCCCTCCGGCGGTCCAACATGTTCCTTCCGTACAACTGCACGAGCGCGACGCGCGAGCTGGCCGATAGTCAGCTCTTCGGCCACCGGCGCGGCAGCTTCACGGGCGCGGTTGCGGATCAGCCAGGCGTCCTGCGGACCGCGGTCGGTGGCACGCTGTTCCTGGATGAAGTGGGAGACCTGCCACTCGACGTGCAGCCGAAACTCCTTCGGTTCCTGGAACAGGGAGAAGTCCTGCCCGTTGGAGACACCCGCCCTCAGCGCGTCGACGTGCGGGTGGTCGCCGCAACCAACGCGGACCTCGAGCATCGCGTGGCTGACGGGAAATTCCGCGAAGATCTGTTCTACCGTCTCAGCGTCATCCGAATCCACGTCCCGCCCCTGCGCGAGCGTCGTGAGGAGATCCCGCATCTGAGCACCTTTTTCCTGCGCGAGGCCTGCGATCGACTGGGACGGCCGGGAACGCGCTTGAACCAGGACACGCTGGACCTCTTCGACACGTTTCCCTGGCCGGGCAACGTGCGGCAACTCCGCAACGAGGTGCAGCGCGCGGTCGCCATGGTGACCCCGGGCGGACTGATCACGCCGGATGTCCTCTCACCCATCTTCGGCGCCACGACGTCCGAGGCGTCGGCGCTGCGGTCGCACGGCCGCCGGACCACGCTGGCGGCCGCCATCGGAAAGCTCGAACGGGAGATGATCGAGGCCGCGCTCGAACGGGCCGCGGGCAATATTTCCGAGACCGCTCGACTGCTGGGACTCACCCGGCGCGGGCTGTACTTGAAGATGGAACGACTCGGCGTCGGCGCCGCCAGCCTGGATAACTAGATACCGGGTATCCACCGATCGACGCCTTTGGATACCTGGTAGCCACATCCTGCGACGCTGGCGAAACCGCTCACGGCCCATAACTCCTTCCTGTTGAACGATTGCAGCGACTTGCGGGACCCTGTTCCGTTACGCCGTTTTCGGGCGCGCGACTTGATAAAGAGCACGCGAACGACATCGGAGGACACCATGGAGCAGCGGCTTCGACTCGTGCAAAGCAGCCAGAGCCGATCGGACAAGCGGTCGGCGGAACGTCGGCCACTCCGTCTGCCCGCCCAGATCGTGTGGAAGGACGCCAAGGGCACAACCCGAATGGCCGCCGTGGTGACCCGCGATGCCAGCGACCATGGCGTCAGCGTCGAGTGTCAGGGGGGCACGCCGATCCCCTTGTTTCGCATGGTTTACTTCCAGATCGATCGAGACGTGCGCCACAGAACCGATGTCCCGGCTGCCCTCCGCAAGACGAACGTTCTGTCCGCCATCTTCCGCGTCGGCGCGTGCAGCCAGTCCACCGGCACGCCGACCGAGTACGCGCTCCGCCTGCTGGTCGAACCGGAACGGCGCGTGACGGCCGAACCTGTCGCGACGTGGCAGTCCGAGGCCGGCACCATGACGGCGTGAACACAACAGGTTCTGCACGGCTGGTTCTGCACGGCTGGTTCCGCACGAGTGGTTCCGCACAGCGGGTTCCGCACGGGTGGTTCTCCACGGTAGTTCCGCACGTAACAGTCGGCGTCAGTTCGTCCCGGACATGGCACGATTCGTCCCGGGAACTTCCCCAATCGCGTTAAAGCTCCACCACGAGTCCACACTTGGGGTAGGCTGATCACTCGCTCAGCCTCTGCGAACCCGTGCGATCAGATCGGAACCGCCCCCGTGCGGAACCCATCGTGCGGAACCATTGGCGTGCGGCAACTCGTGAGGACCTCCCATGATCGATCGTCGTCAATTCGTCCAGTCGATGATGGTGCTCGGCGCGACTGCGGGCGTCCGGCCCTCCTCGCTCCTGTTCGCGGCTCCGCCGGCCGGCGAACTCCGCGACCTCGCCGACGCCGCGCTTGACGCGGCGAGAAAAGCGGGGGCCAGTTACGCGGACATCCGCATTAACCGCTACCGGAACCAGTTCATCTTCACCCGCGACCGGCGCGTCCAGAACATCGTGAATACCGAAGACTATGGTTTCGGCATTCGCGTCATTGTCGACGGCACCTGGGGCTTCTCCAGCAGCAGCGTGGTGACGAAGGATGAGATCGCACGGGTGGCGGCACAGGCCGCGACCATCGCCCGCGCGAACCGGAAGATCAACGCCGAGCCTGTGCGACTCGCGCCGGTCGAGGCGTACGACACGTCATGGAACACTCCCGTCAAGAAGAATCCGTTCGACATGCCGCTTCAGCCGAAGCTCGATTTGCTGCTGCAGATTAATGAGGCTGCGCTGAAAGTGCCGGGTGCGAGCTTCGTCTCGGCGTTCATGCAGTTCGTCAACGAGCACAAGTACTTCGCCTCGACCGACGGCTCGCACATCGAACAGTCGCTGATCCGGTCGTACCCCTCGTTTTCCGTGACGGCCGTCGATCGCGCCACCGGCAAGTTCTACTCGCGCGACGCGCTGACGGCGCCGATGGGGATGGGTTACGAGTACGTCGAGTCGTATCCACTGCTCGAGGAAGCGACGACCGCGGCGGTCGAAGCCGTTGCAATGCACAAGGCCAAGCCCGCGCCTGCCGGGCAGAAGGCGCTCATCCTCCACCCGACCAACCTGTGGCTGACGATTCATGAATCCGTCGGCCACCCGACCGAGCTCGATCGTGCGCTCGGCTACGAGGCAAACTACGCAGGGACCAGCTTCCTCACAACCGACAAGCTCGGGAAGTTCGAGTTCGGATCGAAGATGGTGAACATCGTCGCTGACAAGACGCAAGCCAACGGCATGGCGACCTGCGGCTACGACGACGACGGGGTGAAGACGACGAGCTGGCACCTGATCAAGGACGGTGTGTTCGTGGACTACCAGACGACCCGGGACCAGGCCCACCTGATCAATCAGAAGGCGTCGCACGGCTGCAGTTACGCCGACAACTGGTCGTCGATCCCGTTTCAGCGGATGCCGAACGTCTCGCTGCAACCCGGCGACAAAGAGGTGAGCGAACAGGACATCATCGGGGCGACCGACGACGGCATCTACATCAAAGGTGACGCCAGCTACAGCATCGACCACCAGCGCTACAACTTTCAGTTCAGCGGCCAGACGTTCTGGGAAGTCAAGAACGGGAAAATCACGACGCAGCTCCGCGACGTGGCGTATCAGTCCAACACGCCGGAGTTCTGGAAGTCGTGCGACATGCTCGGCGGAAAGGCCACGTACGAGCTCGGCGGAGCGTTCAGCGACGGCAAGGGACAACCCGGCCAGTCCAATTCCGTCAGCCACGGCTGCCCGATTACCCGGTTCGCCCGGGTGAACGTGCTCAACACTGGGCGTTAGACGTGCAACGTGCCACGTTCAACGTGCGACATTCGGTGCGGCCTGCCACGTGCGACGTGCGACGTGCGGTTCGAGGTGCCACGCGCGACGTGCGATGCGCGAAGTGCCCACGTGCGACATGCGGCGTGTAACGGGCACGCGCGAGGTAGAAGCAGATGATTTGGACGAAGGAACAGGCCAAGGCGCTGACCGACAAGGCGCTGTCGTTCAGCAAGGCGGAGGAGACGTTCGTGACGCTCAACGGCGGCGAGCGTGGCAACGTGCGGTTCGCGCGCAACACCGCGACAACCTCCGGCACCTCGTCGGGATACAGCCTCGCCGTCAACGCCAGTTTCGGCAAACGCTCCGGTACCGTCACGACGGCAGAATTCGACGACGCCAGCCTCCAGCGAGCGCTGCGCAATGCCGAGGAAATCGCCAGGCTCTCGCCCGAAAACCCTGAGGCAATGCCCGCGCTCGGACCGCAGACCTACACTCCCGTCAAGGCCTACTTCGAGGATATCGCCGGTGTCACCCCCGAATGGCGCGCCGCATCCGTGGCAACGGCCATCGATCTCAGCAAGAAGCGTGAGGTGACGTCGGCTGGATTCGTGGAAACGTCGGCATCGATCCAGGCGGTGGCGAATTCCAAGGGGCTGTTCGGGTA
>JAIVJE010000085.1 GCA_020200195.1 Acidobacteriota bacterium
GGCTTCGGCCGCGAGATGAGTGCCTACGCCCTCGAGCACTACACACAGGTCAAGAGTGTCTGGGTGGATTTGAATCTGTAGACTGTAGCCTGTCACGTGCAACGTTCAACGTGCGGCGTTCAAACGTTCGGTGCGACGTGCTACGTTCGACGTGCGACGTTTAGTGCACGTGCACGTGCACGTGCACGATGCAAGTTGCACGACGCACGACGCACGCCGCACGTGGCACGTCGTACGTCGCACCGCACGTTGAACCCCGCACGTTGAACGTTGCACGTGACTAATCTCTCCAACCTCTCCATCACCGACGCCCATATCCACATCCAGCCCTTTCACATGATGAAGCCGGAGGTGCAGCGCACGTTCTGGCACAACAAGCCTGACCGGGTCGAACTGGAGGGCTATGCTGCCGACCCTCGGGCGCTGCTGAGACGGATGGATGCGGATCGGATCGACCGCGTGGGCTTGATCAACTACGTCAGCCCGGATCTGATGGGATTCACGGACGAAGTCAACGCGTGGATGGTGCGCTATGCATCGGCGGATCCCGCGCGCCTGATCGCATTTGGGTCCGTCAACCCGCGGTTCACGGTGGACGTCGGCGCGCAGGTGGAGCGGATCCTCGCATCGGGGGTCAAGGCCCTGAAGATCCATCCGCCGCACCAGTTGTTCCGCGCCAATGCGTATCAGCACGATCTGCCGCAGCTCGCGGAGCTCTACGACCGGGCGCAGGCGGCCGGCGTGCCGGTGACGATCCACACCGGAACATCCGTCTTCCCTGGCGCCCGCAGCCGTCTCGGAGATCCGATGGACGTGGATGATGTCGCGATCGATTTTCCGAACCTGACGATTCTGCTCGCGCACGGCGGCCGGCCGCTATGGATGGAGGCAGCATTCTTCCTCGTGCGCCGCCATTCGAACGTCTTTCTCGAACTGTCCGGCATCCCGCCCGGGCGTCTGCTCGAGTATTTCCCGAGACTCGGCCAGATCGCCGCGCAAGCGGTGTGGGGGACCGACTGGCCAAGCCCGGGCGTTCGGTCGATGCGCGCGAACGTCGATCAGTTTCTGGCCCTTCCGCTCGACGCCGACGTGAAACGACAGATCCTGCACGAGAGCGCGGCACGCATTTTCCGGTAACATCTGCTGAGATGTCCGGACCAGAAGATCCCCTCCTCGCATGGCGCGGCGAGTTTCCGATTGTCGAGACCTGCACCTATCTCGTGAGCCATTCGCTTGGCGCGATGCCCCGGCGCGCCGCCGCCAATCTTCAGGCGTTCGCCGACGCCTGGTCGACGCGTGGCGTCCGCGCGTGGCACGAAGGGTGGTGGGAGATGGGAGGCACGACCGGCGATATGCTCGCGCCGATTCTCGGCGTGGGGACGGGCACCATCTCGATGCACCAGAACGTCACCGTGGCGCTCGGCATCATCGGCTCGTGCCATACGTACGAACACCGGCGGCGCCGGATCGTGATGACCGACCTCGAATTCCCCTCCAACATGTATCTGTTCGAGGGTTTCCGGCGGTATGGCGCCGAGGTCGTCTACGTGCCCTCGGACGACACCATGCGGACTAACCTCGATCGCCTGCTGGACGCCATCGACGAACGGACCGTGCTGGTGCCGCTGTCGCTGGTGCTGTTCCGGAGCGCGTACATCCAGAACGCGAAAGCGGTGATCGAGAAGGCGCATCGCGTGGGAGCGCGGGTGATCCTCGACGTCTACCAGGCAGCGGGCACGGTACCGCTCGACATCGAGGGGCTCGGTGCGGACTTCGCGGTCGGCGGCTCGGTCAAGTGGCTGTGCGGCGGGCCCGGCGCCGGCTATTTGTATGTGCGGCCGGATCTCGCGCGTGAGCTCGAACCGGCGTTCGTCGGTTGGGCCGCGCACGTCTCTCCATTCGGTTTCCACACGGGTCCTGTGCAGTACGCGGATGCACCGGAGCGGTTTCAAAGCGGCACGCCAAACGTCCCCGCGCTCTATGCGGCACGCGGAGGCTATGAGATCGTCGCGGAGATCGGTGTGCGCGCCATTCGTGAGAAGTCCCTACGACTGACGCGCCGGCTGATGAATCATGCCGAACGAGCAGGGTACGCGTTGAACACACCGGTGCAGGACGACGAACGGGGCGGCGCGGTCATTGTCGATGTCCCGGACGGCGAATCGGTTGCGCAGGAGCTCATACGGAACGGCGTGATCGTCGACTACCGGCCGGGCGCGGGGATTCGCATGGCACCGCACTTCTACAACACCGAGGAAGAAATCGATCACGCGATGGACGTGCTCGACGCCATCGTGGCCGGCGCGCGGGTGAGCGGACGTTCATGAGCGTTCGGCGGATCGCCGTCATCGGCGCCGGCACCATGGGCCACGGGATTGCGCACGCGGCGATCGCCGCCGGGTACGAAACGGCAATGTTCGACGTGTCGGCCGCCGCCCTCCAGAAAGGCCGCGCAGCGATCGAAGCCATCGTGGCCAAAGCGGTTGAGCTCGGCAAGGCCACCGCCGTGGACGCCGACGGTATGCTGAGACGACTCGCGACGACCGGCAACCTGGAGGACGCCGTCGCCGACGCCGACATGGTCATTGAGGCCGCGCCCGAGCGAATCGATATCAAGATCGCATTGTTCGCGGACCTCGAGCGCGTGGCGCCGCAGCGCGCCGTGATTGCGACGAACACGTCGGCACTGAGCGCAACGGAGCTGGCAGGCAGACTGGCGAATCCGTCCCGGGTTGCCGGGATGCATTTCTTCAACCCCGTCCACAAGATGAAGTTGATCGAGATCGTACAGGCGCTGGAGAGTGCGCCGGCGACACTCCAGGCAATCGAGGAAGTCGCATCGCGCATGGGCAAGGAAACCGTGCTCGTGCGCGAATCTCCAGGATTCATCACCACGCGCGTCAATGCCAGCATCGGCAACGAAGCGTTCTACATGCTGATGGAAGGAGTCGCGTCGGCGCGCGACATTGACAAGGCATTGAAACTCGGGCTGAACCATCCCATGGGGCCGTTCGAGCTGGTCGATCTCGTCGGCCTCGATACGCGGCTCAGCATCCTGGAGTATCTGCACCGCAGCATGGGTGAAAAGTATCGCCCCTGCCCCCTGCTCGCGCAGTACGTCAAGGCTGGCCGGCTGGGCAAGAAAGTGGGCAGGGGCGTCTATGAGTACTGACTACCGCCATATTCGTCTCGAGATCGCCGAGGGGATCGCGACGCTGACCATCGATCGCCCGTCGGTCAAGAATGCGCTGAACCTCGAGACCGTAGAGGAGTGCCATCAGGCGCTGCAGCGGCTCGTCGTGGACGACTCGATCGGCGCCCTGATTGTCACCGGAGCCGGAGAGTCCTCCTTCGTATCGGGCGCCGACATCAACGACATCCGTGCGCGCGATCGCGCGGACGGCCTCGCGGCGATCAACTCGTCGCTCTTCGCCAGCATCGAGCGGTTTCCACACCCGACGATCGCGGCGATCAACGGCTATGCGCTCGGCGGGGGTTGCGAGCTGGCGCTGGCGTGTGACATCCGCGTGGCGGCCGACACGGCCAAGTTCGGGCAGCCCGAGCTTGGTCTCGGCATCATCCCGGGCGCGGGCGCCACCCAGCGGCTCCCGCGCGTCGTCGGCATGGGCTGGGCGAAGCACCTGATCCTCACGGGCGACATCATCGACGCCAAACAGGCGCTCGAGATCGGTCTCGTTACGGCCATCATTCCCGCCTCGCAGCTGCAGACCCGCGCACGGGAGCTCGCAAAGAGGATCCTCCGGCAGGGCCCGCTGGCAGCGCGGCTCGCCAAGCTCGCGCTCAACGCGTCGGCCCGCGTCGACCTGGATTCGGGCCTGCTCATCGAGACGCTCGCGCAAACGATCTGTTACGACTCGAAGGACAAGCTGGAAGGGACCACGGCGTTCCTCGAGAAGCGCAAGCCGAAGTTCACCGGAACGTAAGCTTCAGCAAGCGCCTGGCTATCAGCGCTTACGGGCGCCCGCGATCAGCAGGGCGACGCCCGCGCCAATCGATACGATCCCGAGCACTGGAGGAAGCGCCACCGTTTTCTGCCGCTCCGCGGTCGCCTCAATCGGACCGATGTCCAGAACTTTCTCGCGGGTCGTGTAGCTGAACCTCTGGTAGGCGAGGGCGGCGAGACCGACGACGATCAACACCACGCCGAGAATAGCGATAGGTTTCATCTGATCACCCCAATCGTGCGTACAGCATACTCGTTCCCGTAGTCTTCGAGACTCAGTTGACAAACTCCCAGAGCCGCTACTACTCTCCTAACGTATTTAGGAGTGACCGATGACCGAGCGCGCGGACCTGCTGCCGGGCACTCTCGACCTGCTCATCCTCAAAGCCGTTTCGCTGGGCGCGTTACACGGCTACGGCGCGCTGTTGCGCATCAACCAGATCACGCACGGCGCGCTCGTGGTCGAGCAAGGTGCGCTCTACCCCGCACTCTATCGCCTCGAACACCAGGGTTTGCTGGACACAGAGTGGGGCGCGTCCGAACACAATCGGCGCGCGAAGTTCTACCGTTTGACGGCCGCCGGGCGCAAGCGCTTGCGGGATGAAACCGAGAGCTGGAACCGCACGGCCGCTGCGATGACGGCGGCGCTGGGGACGCGATCCAGGGAGGTATGAGATGTGGCGCCGTGTCTGGTCCACCGCTCGCGCAGTATTCGGCCGCACCCGGCTGGAGCGCGAGATGGCCGAGGAGCTGCGTTTCCATCTCGCCGAGCGGGCCGACGCACTGACGGCAGCCGGCGTGCCACCGGCAGAGGCAGCGCGCCGCGCCCGGATCGAGTTGGGGGCGCTGGAACGGCTGAAGGAGGAGTGCCGGGATTCGCGCGGCCTTCGTCCGTTCGAGGATCTGCGAGGCGACCTGGCCTACGCGTTCCGCATGCTTCGGCGGAGCCCGGGCTTCGCGGCCGTGGCGGTCACCTCGCTCGCCCTCGGTATCGGAGCGAATGCGCTCGTGTTCAGCATCGTGAATGCGGTGGTGCTGCGGCCCCTGCCCATCGATGCTCCGGAGCGCGTGTTCGTCGTCCAGACCGTGAGCGGCCAGCCGGGCCAGTCCTATCCGAACTACGTTGATCTTCGCGACCGTAACACCACTTTCGAGGGCCTGGCCGGCTATCGGATTGCGCCCATGAGCGTCGAGAGTGCGGCGGGCACGACACGCACCTGGGGGTATCTGGCAACCGGCAACTATTTCGACGTCCTCGGCGTGGAGCCGCTGCTCGGTCGATTCTTTCTCCAGGACGACGACCGACGCCCCGGTGAGTCTCCACTTGCCGTGCTCAGTTACGACGAGTGGCAGGCACGGTTCGGCGGCGATGCGGCAGTCGTCGGAACCACGATTCGGATCAACCGGCTGCCGTATACCGTCATCGGCGTGGCCCCACGGGGGTTCCACGGCAGTGAGCTGTTCTACCGGCCGGCCATATGGGTACCGATGACGATGCAGCCGCAGATCGAGGCCGGCAACCCATGGCTCGATCGACGCCAGACGTTCAATACCTGGATCGTCGGACGCCTCAAGTCTGCCGTGACGCCCGAC
>JAIVJE010000370.1:0-1436 GCA_020200195.1 Acidobacteriota bacterium
GGACAATGTCATGCTCGGTCCCCGGGGCCTGGTCAAGGTTCTCGACTTCGGGCTGGCGAAAACCGCGGCGCCAGTCGCCGTCGTCGATGCTGCCACGGTCAGCGCCGGCCCGACCGCTGAAGGCTCCATCGTCGGCAGCGCCGCATACATGAGCCCGGAACAGGCTCGCGGACTGCGGGTGGATCGCCGCACCGACATCTGGGCGTTCGGGTGCGTGCTCTACGAGATGCTTGCGCGCCGTCGCGCGTTCGCCGGCGCGACCCTCTCCGACACCATCGTCGCGACACTCGGGAAGGAGCCCGACTGGGACGCGTTGCCGCCCGACACGCCGCGAGGGATGCGGCGGCTGCTCTCGCGGACGCTGCAGAAGGATCCTCACGACCGGCTGCGCGATATCGCCGACGGTCTTGCGGATCTTGACGAGGCGCCGGCGCCCGAAACCGCGGCGCGGCGCGCGACGGCCGGGTGGATGCCGTGGGCAGTGGCCGCGATCGCGGTTGCCGCGAGCACCTGGCTCCTGCTGCGGACCCGGCCCGCGGCCGACGATCCGATCGCGCGAAGCGTGCTCACGCCGCTCACGCGCGACGCCGGACTCACCACCTCTCCGGCGCTGTCGAGGGACGGCCGGCTGCTGGCCTACGCGTCCGATCGCGCGGGCGGCGGCACGCTCGACATCTGGGTCTAGCAGGTCGCGGGCGGCACGCCGATCCGATTGACCGACGATGAAGCAGACGACACCGCGCCGGATTTTTCTCCCGACGGGAGCCAGATCCTGTTTCAATCGGACCGCGGCGGCGGCGGCGCGTACGTGGTATCGCTCGCCGGCGGTGAGCCTCAGCGCCTTGCCCCCGGCTTCAGATCGGTGAGAGGGCCGGTATGGGCGCCGGACGGGCGCTCGCTGTTGTTTCTCGGCCGCTCCGACAGGAACGCCACCGTCGCAGACTCGTTCGACTGGTGGTGGGTCAAGCTCGATGGCTCGCCTCCAGCGAAGGTTGGACTCCTCTCGGACGCCAGCTTGCGTCTCGCCGAAGCGGAGCCCGCCGCGTGGACCCCCGACGAAGTGATGTTCGCCGGCACCCAGGATCTGTGGTCCGTTCCCGTGTCGCAGGCGAACGGTCGAATGCTTGGTCCGCCGCGGCGGCTCACCGTCTCGGCCGGCGCCTATCACGCGCCCGCGATTGGCCCCGATGGCCGGATCGTCTTTGCTTCGACGCAAAACGTGCGCGTCATCGAGCGAGCGCCGTTCGACTCGTCCGATCATCCGCGACCCGCCGTGCAGCTCTATGCTGACTTCGCTCCCGAGGCGGGTCGGCCGAGTGAAACGCAAGACGGGACGATCCTCGTGTTCGAGCGGCCGGCTGCGACAGGCCTCGAAATCTGGACGAGGAACGTGCGCACCGGGATCGAGCAGCTCATCACCAAGGTCGAGTCCCGAT
>JAIVJE010000370.1:1508-10442 GCA_020200195.1 Acidobacteriota bacterium
CGACGGCAACGGCGGAGAAGGAAAGTCATTCGTCGTACCACTTACGCCAGGCAGACCGCAGCGCCCCGACACGTGGATGGCGATCGACGAACCGACGAAAAGCGGACGTCCGGGCGGCTGGTCCCTGGACTCACGGATGGTCTACCTGTTGCTCGATACGGATGGATTCCGCTGTTTGTGGGGGCAGCGTCTCGATGCAGCCGGACGACTCGAGGGCAAGCCGGTGCCCGTACGGCATTTCCATGGCGCCGACTGGGCGGCGCTCAGTACGAGCTTCGGAAATGCAGTGTCGCCCGACGGCTTCATGTACTCGACCATGAAGAGCCGAGGCAACATCTGGAGCCTCGCACGGCGTCCGTGATCAACCGGCCTCGGGCATCGATGCTTTGGCTATCCGCTGGGGTCTCGCCCGTCAGGGCAGCGCAGAACGTGGAGTGATGAGACGAGATGCGCAGGTCTGGAGGGCTTATTCGCAAGAGGCTAATGGCTTGCCGGCCGAAGCTCGCGAGAGGTCGCCAGCGAAGGCTGGAGCGGGCTACGGGGATCGAACCCGTCTAACTGGCTTGGGAAGCCAGGACATTACCACTATGCTAAGCCCGCTCTGGTCGGAATTTTAGCACACAGGGTTTGGGGGCTTACGCCCGGATAACGCCGAGCACTTCATCGCGCTTCGCCTTCATCAGCTCAGGCGTAGTCGCTTCAAGGTTCAGGCGTAGCAGCGGCTCGGTGTTCGACGCCCTCACGTTGAAGTGCCAGTCCGGGTATTCAGCCGAGACGCCGTCCAGCGTATAGGTTTTCGCGTCCGCGTACTTGGCGCTGAGCTGGTCGAGCTTTTCCTGCACCAGCCGCATCTCGCCCACCTTCGTGTTGATCTCGCCTGAAATGAAATACTTCGCGCGCAATGGCGCGAGCAGCTGGTGTAGAGTCTGCCCCTTGTGCGACATCAGCTCGAGCATCAACAGCGCCGGAATGAAGCCGTTGTCCGCGTAGAAATTGTCGCGGAAGTAGTAGTGTCCGGTGACCTCGCCGCCGAAGATCGCGCCTTCCTCGCGCATGCGCCGCTTGAAGAACGCATGACCGACGCGGTTCATCAGCGCGGTGCCGCCGTACTTCGCGACGACGTCCTTGACCGCGTAGCTCGCGCGGACGTCGTACACGACCTTCGCACCGGGGTGCTTCCGCAGAAACGCTTCGGCCAGGAGCGCCGTCACGAAATCGCCGGCGATGAACTCACCACTCCCGTCGATGAAGAAACAGCGATCGGCGTCACCGTCCCAGGCGATGCCGATGTCCGCCTTGTCCGCCACGACTCGCTGGACGATGTCACGTCGGTTTTCCTCGATGAGCGGATTCGCCTCGTGGTTGGGGAATGTGCCATCCACGTCGGCGCACAGTGGCGTCGTGCGGCACGGCAGCTGCTCGAACAGGCGCGGCGCGACCAGGCCCGCCATTCCGTTGCCGGCATCCCAGACGACATTGAACGGCTTGATGATCCCACGGTCGATGAACGACAGCACATGCTTCACGTAATCGTCCAGCACCTGCTTCTGGGACAAACCACCCATCGATGCGGCCGGCGGCGGCAGGTGGTCCGACGCGATCATGTCGCGAATGTCGTTGATGCCCGCATCGCCGCTGAGCGGAAACGCCTCACGACGTACGAGTTTGATGCCGTTGTATTCCTTCGGGTTGTGCGATGCGGTGATTTGCGCTCCCCCGTCGTGCCCGTCTCGCGCGACGGCGAAGTACATCATGTCGGTAGACGTCATTCCGTAATCGACGACGTCGGCTCCTTGCATTCGGACGCCCTCGATAAACGCCGAAGCGACCGACGGAGACGACAGCCGCATGTCCCGCGAAACGGCCACGCGGCTGGCTTTGAGGTACGCGATGAAGGCACGGCCGATCAGCCGCGCGGCGTCCTCATTGATTTCGGATGGATACAGTCCCCGGACGTCGTAGGCCTTGAAGATTGACGGATTGATGGTCATAGCGTGCTGTAATCGGTGATAACGGTCTTGTCGCCGAGGACGGCGCCGTCCTCGAGTACGGCATTGCGGCCGATGTGGCAATTGCGGCCGAGAATGGATCCGCGCACGACCGCCTCCCGGCCGATCCAGCCGTTGGGCCAGATAATCGCGCCGTCGATGACGGCGGCTTCGTCCACGTGCGTCTGCCGCCCGACGACCGAGTAAGGCAGAATCCGGCTCCCGGTCTTCAGCACGGCGCCGTCATCCACGAAGCAGGGGCCGTGAATCTCGACTCCCTCCTCGACTTTGGCGTGCGGAGACACCCAGCTTCTTCCCGGCGGTCCTCCATCGAACGGAGGAGCGTGATAGCGCCCGTCCATGATGTCGCGATGGACCTGGCGATACTTCGCCGGTGCGCCGATGTCGATCCAGTATCCGTCGTAGACGTAGGCGACGAACGTCTCGCCGCGCTCGATCAGCGATGGGAAAAAGCTGCGCTCGATCGACCAGGCGGTGTCTTTCGGGATCCGCTCGAACGTGTCCGGTTCGAGGACGTAGATGCCGGCATTGATCGTGTTGCAGGTGATCTCGTCTTCGCCGGGCTTCTCGAGGAAGCGCTGAACATTGCCGGCGGCGTCGGTTTCAACGAGGCCATAGGCGCGGGGATTGTCGACGGGGGTGAGGACGATGGTCGCCTTTGCTTTGCGCTCGCGATGCAGCCGGAGCACGGCGCCGAGGTCGACCTGGGTGAGAACGTCACCGTTGAACACGACGACCGATTGCGTCAGTTGATCTCCCGCGTAGCGGACGGCGCCGCCGGTTCCGAGCGGCGTCGGTTCGACGACGTACCGCAACCGCAGCCCCAGTCCTTCGCCTTCGCCGACGATTTCCTCGATGCGGCGCGGCTGGTAATTCAGGCTCAGAATCACCTCGTCGATTTCAGGCACCTGACGCAGCAGATCGATCTGATAGTACAGAAAAGGCCGGTTCAGAATCGGGACGATCGGCTTGGGCGTATGCACCGTGAGCGGACGCAGCCGCGTGCCCTTGCCGCCGGCGAGCAGAATGGCTTTCATGACAATCCGCGATCATATCATCTAGAATGAGGCATCCAGCCTCGCCACGATGAATCTGCCCAATGCGCTGACGCTCGGTCGCATTTTTCTGGTGCCTCTGCTGGTGGTCGTGCTCCTCACGAAGTTCGAGGGACGTCCGGTGTTCGGCGTCACCAAAGAGCTGGTGGCGGCCGCCATCTTCGCCGTCGCCTCACTCACCGACTGGCTCGACGGTTACCTGGCGCGGCGGCGCAAGCAGGTGACGGCGCTCGGCCAGTTGATGGATCCCCTCGCCGATAAGCTGCTGATCACCGCCGCCCTCGTCTCGCTCGTGCAGATGGACCTGGCGCCGGCATGGATGGTCGCCATCATCCTCGGCCGCGAGTTCGCCGTCACCGTGCTGCGCAGCATCGCGCACGCGCGGGGTGTCGTGATCGCGGCGTCACCGATGGGAAAATTCAAGATGGCGTCGCAGGTCGTCGCCATTCTGTTGCTCATTCTCGGCAGCGAGCACCTGCAGCAGTTCTTCGTCCTCGGCAAAGTGGCGCTCTGGGTGGCGGTCGTGGCCGCGGTGGCCTCAGGCGTGGATTACTACCGGCGTTTCAATCACGTACTCGCGAAGGCGACCGACGCGGTGGAGGTTCGAGAGGTTCGACAGGTGCCAGAGGTTCGACAGGTGCCGGAGGTTCAGAAGGTTCAGAAGGTTCAGGAGTTCCGCCGGTTCAAAGGATGACCCGTCGACCCCAACGAACCTGGCTATCGCTGAACCGCGACGAGGTCTCCCACGTAAACGGCATCGGTCGCCCGGTCGATTCGCATCACTGCTGACTGGGGACGGATGATGACGGCGGTAGCCGATCCGACACGGAGTACCGGGTCCGCGACGCGGGGGCCGTATCGAAAGATCGTCAATTGATGGCCTGCCTGCAGTCCGTGATCGCTGCCGCGGTCGACCACCATCAGCTCGCCGGGGCCAGCCATCTGACGGCGCTCGTCCGCCAGGATGATGTGCGCCGGCGTTCCGAAGTCCGGCTCGCCTGACCGCGCCGGCGATGGCGTCATCGGCATCTCGAACGTGTCCAGATAATCGCCGTCCATGATGCCATCACAGGCGTGCGTCACGATCGCCGACGCGGCGTCCGCCTGCACGTCGACGATCCGGACCCATCCGGCCGTGTGAACGCTGATCGGCCGGTAGCCTGGGAACGGCTCGGTGAAACGATCGGAGACGACGCGGCGGACGAAGTACTGCTGGCCGGCGCTGAGTCCCTGGCCTCGCCCAGCGTTGACGATCACGGTGTCGCCGGCGGCGAACAGCGCCTTGCCGCGCTTCTGGCCGGCTCCGACCGTGATCGCAGCGGTGGGCTTGATCAACGGGGCCTGGGGACTGCACGCCAGATCACGAGCGAGGCCGCGCTCGAGGCGGGGGCTAACCGGCTGATCCTGCGCAGCTGCCAGCGCGGTCGGCGCGACTGCCAGCGCGCAGAGCAAGACATAATCGACGCGGCTACGACACATTCACGACGCTCCCGTCTTCTTGGCCGCCGTTCCCTTCAGCTCCGCCACCCGCTTCTGCGCCTCCGCCAGATAGTCGCTCCGCTCGAATTCGGCGACCAGGCGCTCGAGGTAGGGGAGAGCCTCCGCCGGGCGCTGTACCTTGACGAGCGAGTCCGCCAGGTGGAAATACAGCGCATCGCGGTTCGAGTACTGCGGATCCCGTTCGATAACCGCCTTGAACCGATCGACGGCGCCGGGATACCACTTGGACCGGTAATAAAAAAAGCCGACGCGGTACTCTGAATCCGCCAGGCGGTCCTTGGCCTCGCGGAGCCGGCCGGCCGCTTCCGCCGCGAGGGCACTCGTCGCCCCGAACCGTTCGGCGAACACCGTGAGCTCTTTGATCGCTTCTCGCGTTTCGGTCTGATCGCGTTCCGCCCCGCGCATCTGATAGAAGTGCGCCATCCCCAGTTTGAACTGCGCGTAGTCCGCCCGGGGATGCGTCGGGTAGAACGTCAGGAACTCGCGGAATTCGCTGATCGCGAGGATGAATCCTTCCGTCGTGCCTTCGCCGAGGTAGGTATCGCCGATGCCGAGCTTCGCATCGGCGCGATAGGTGCTCTGCGGGTAACTGTCGACGAGGTAGCGGAAGTATTCCCGCGCGGTGATCCACTTCCGCTGGTTGAGCCGCTCGCTTCCGCGCTCGAACAGGAATTTGTCAGGCTCGGGTGTCCCGGTTGGCGGTTTGACGGCGCTCGTCGCACACGCGCAACCCGCGAGCGCCAGCAGCACGGCAAGCAGCCAGCGGCGGGTCAAGAGATGCGCGCTGTCTACCGCAGCGCCGGTGTGGTCGCAAGCCATCGATACTCCGCTTCGATTCCCTGTTCAAGCGACACTCGAGGCGTGAAGCCGAGATCGGCCCGGGCCAACGTCGTGTCGGCGTAGGTGTCGCGCATGTCGCCCTTCTGAGGCGGTTCCCGGCGGATTGTCAGCGGTTTCCCTGCCAGCCGCCCGATCATGTCGAGTACGACGGATGTCGCCGGCACGCCGTAATTCACATAGTACAGGTGGCACAGCTGCTCGGCGGCCAGCTTCGTCACGCCATACGGAGAGAGCGGCTGCGGCAGCGCGTCCTCACGCATCGGAATCTGCGCCGCGTCGCCGTACAACGATGAGCTCGATGCGTATACGAACCGGTGTAACTGCCGCCGGGCGCAGGCCTCGAGCAATTGCTGCGAGGCATCCACGTTGTTCTCCGTATAGACGCGGAAATCACGGCCCCAGCTCTTACGCACGCCAGCTTGCGCCGCCAGATGAAAGACGTGGGTGACGCCGGCGAGCAATGCGTCGAAGTCGGCGTCCTGAATCCGGACCTCCACGAACCGAAACGCCGGGTTCCGGCGGATACCGCCGAGATTCGCCTCCTTGATGTCGCGGGAATAATAATCGGTGAAGCAATCGATCCCCGTGACGTCCGCGCCGCTGGCGAGCAGCGCGTCCGCGAGATGAGAACCGATGAATCCCGCCGTCCCGGTCACGAGGGCTCTCATGCGAACACCTCGCGGATGCGTTCGGGCAATCGGCATGGCCGACCGGCGAGATCGACGGCGGCGTGCACGGTCCTCCCGGATGCCGCCACGGCGGCATCGGCGCGGCGGACGACCTGGTACGTAAACTCCATGCGGGTCCGCGACAACATCCGGCCTTCAGTCCTCACTTCCAGTTCATCGTCGTACCTGGCCGAGCGGTGATACTCGCACTGCGCCTCGATCACCGGCAGAGATACACCCGCCTGTTCCATGTCGCGATAGCTCCACCCCAGCGTGCGGAGCAGATCGGCGCGCGCGACCTCGAACCAGACGAAGTAGTTCGCGTAGTACGCCACGCCCATCTTATCTGTCTCGGCATATCGGACTCTCACCGTTGAGCTGGAGGACGGCGGCATCAGCTGTCGAGGCCCGCCTCCGCTGACGCGCGAAGCTCCTGCACGGCTGCCGATGGATCCCGAGCGCCGAAAATGGCACTCCCGGCCACCAGGATGCGCGCCCCTGCCCGGACGATCCGCGCGGCAGTCGTGGCATCGATCCCGCCATCCACTTCAATAGGCGCGTCGCTTCCGGCGGCGTCCAGAAGCGCCCGCACCGCCCGGACTTTAGACTCGCTTCGTGGAATGAAGGTCTGACCCCCGAATCCGGGGTTGACGCACATCACCAGCACATGATCGACGTCTGAAGCCACCTCCTCGATCGCCGACACCGGCGTCGAGGGGTTGATTGCGACACCCGCCTTGATTCCCAACCCTTTGATGACCTGGAGCGTGCGATGCAGGTGGGGCAGGACTTCCGCATGTACCGAGATCCTCGCCGCCCCGGCTTGCACGAAAGCCTCGAGGTACCGATCTGGCTCCTCGATCATCAGATGAACGTCCAGAGGCACCCGGGCCACGCGTTTGAGCGATCGCACGACGGGCGGCCCGATGGTGATGTTCGGGACGAAATGGCCGTCCATGACGTCGACGTGCAGCAGGTCCGCGCCGCCGCGCTCCGCCATGCTCACGGCTTCCCCCAATGCGGCGAAATCTGCTGCGAGCAAAGACGGTGCGACGAGCACCTTCAACGACTGACCTCGATCGAGATGGGTTCTCCCGGCGCAATCTGAAAGCCCGCTTCGGGTCTCTGCCTCAGGACGATGCCGGCGATGACGCCGGGGTAGGGGTGATCGCCAACGACGGCCACGCGGAAACCGCGGGCGCGCAGCACGTCTGCGGCGCGGTCGCCGTTCACGCCGATCAGGTCGGGCATCACGTACGTGATGCCGCGCTCGCCGCGGTTCACCAGCATGGCGATTTTCGTCGAGTGGCTCTGCGGAGATGGCACCTGCGCGACGACGGTGCCGGCGGGATACTCGCCCGATCGGATCTCAGCCACCGGCGCCAGCTCCAACCCGTCCTGCTGCACGCGAAGCTGCGCCGTGCGTTCGGATTCACCAACAACGGCCGGAATGATTGTCGAGCGCGGTCCGGAGCTGACCCACACCTTGACGCTGCGTTCCCGGCGTGTGCGCATGCCTGATTGCGGCTCCTGCGACAGAATCTGTCCCGCAGGGATTTTCGGATCGACACGAAGCCCCTCTTCCACCTTCAGATTGAGCCCCGTCTGAGCCAGCACAGCCCTCGCTTCGTTCACCGTTTTTCCGGCGAGTGATGGGACCAGGACTTCCCGGGTCTTGAGCGCGAGCCGCATGGCGGCGGCCGCAAAGAGGACGTAGGTGAGGATCAGCGCGCCGGCGAGCAGCAGGAGCTTGCCTGCCGTCCACACGCGCGTCGTGAGTGCCATGAACTCAAAATGTTAGCGCAAGTCCTTACTCTTCACCAGCATGGCGGCGAAGAAGGCTTCCAGACCGTCCCGAAATGGAAGCGTGCGCAACTCTCCTGCATCGCTCACGAGCGGCCGGATGTGCTCCGGAACATCCGGCGGTGGCGCGGCCATGAACTCGGGATGTGCTGTGAGGAACTCTTCGACAACACCCTCGTTCTCTTCGGGTTCGCCGGAGCAGGTCGAATAGATGATCCGCCCGCCGGTTCGAACCACGGCTGCTGCAGCCTCCAGGATTCGGATCTGCAGGTCTGCCAGCGCAGGCAGGGCCTGCTCCGACCTTCGCCACCGCACGTCGGGATCGCGGCGCAGAGTTCCAAGCCCGGAGCACGGGGCATCGACGAGCACGCAGTCGAAGGAGGCGGCGAACGGCAGCGGCAGGGCGGCGTCAGCCTGAACGATTCGGACGCACCGCGCCCCGGACGCGTGAACCGTGCGCGCCAGGACGTCCATGCGGCGTTGCCGGACGTCCATGGCGATCAGCAACCCGCGATCTTCCATCGAGGCTGCCATCGCGGTGGTCTTGCCTCCCGGTGACGCACATGCGTCGAGCACTCGCTCGTCCGGTCGCGCCGCGGCGAAGAGCGCGACGAGCTGAGACGCCTCATCCTGGACGACGAACAGCCCATCGCCGGCATTAGGGAGCAGAAGCGGGTTGCCCGATTCGACGATCAAGCCATCCGGCGCGAACCGCGCCGGACGCGTGCGGACACCATGTGTCGCGAGCGTTTCGCGTAGCTCGTCGCGTCCGGTCTTCAGGCGGTTGGCGCGCAGGGTCAGCGGCGCCGCACGATTGTCAAACTGTTCCCACGCAGCGGCGGCCTCGAACCCGTACCGTTCGAGCCATCGGCTGGCGAGCCACTGCGGGTGCGAGAGGGTATCGGACAGATAGGCGAGTGCCGCCTCGCGATCGGCCGGCTCCACGGGCCGGGGCGGCAGCGGCAATGCGCCGCGCTCGCGACTGATTCGCCGCAATACCGCGTTGACCAGTGGGGCGGCGCTGCGCTTGCCGGCGCGACGTGTGAGCTCGACCGCGTC
>JAIVJE010000086.1 GCA_020200195.1 Acidobacteriota bacterium
CCCTGGCACTTTGGATGCTGCTGCTCTCGCAGCCAGCAACGGCGCAGACCGTCCACGTGGCCATCATCGCCGGCCTCCCCGGCAGTCCCGAGCATGCGGAGCTGTTTCAGAAATGGTCCGCGACGCTCGTCGATACCGCGTCGCAGCGATTCGGCGTGCCCTCCCAGCGCATCGTGTATCTGGCGGACAAGCCGGAAGTCGACCCGAAGCGGGTGACCGGACGCTCGACGCGGCAGGAAATCGAACGGGCTTTCGCGGCGCTGGCGCAGGCCGCGGCGCCGGAGGACATCGTATTCGTGGTGCTGATCGGGCACGGGACGTTCGACGGGAAGCTCGCCAAGTTCAACCTGCCCGGGCCGGACATGGGACCGGCGGACTTTGCGCCGTTGGTCAAGCGGCTATGGTCGAAGCACGTCGTCTTCGTGAATGCCGCCAGCGCCAGCGGGCCGTTCGTCGCGGCGCTCGCCGCGCCGGGGCGGACGATTGTGACGGCGACGCGCACCGGCAGTGAGCGGTTCGCGACGCTGTTCGGCGGCTATTTCGTGGACGCGCTAGCTGGCGACGCAGCGGATGCGGACAAGAACCGGCGGATCTCCGTTCTCGAAGCGTTCGAATATGCGCGCCGCGAGGTGGTCACCGCTTACGAGCGTGAAGGCATCATGCTGACCGAGCATCCGCTGCTCGACGACACCGGCGACGGGGAGGGAAGCGCGCAGCCGGCACGCGACGGCAAGCATGGACGGGTTGCGGCGATGATCTCTCTCGGCGCGGTGTCGGCGGCTGACCCGTTGCCCGCCGATCCCAGGCTCCGGGCGCTGCACGAGCAGCGTCGGGACCTGGAGCGGCGTGTCGAGGCGTTGAAGCTGCTCAAAGACAGCATGGATCCGGAGCGGTATGCCGGCGACTTGGAGAAAGTCCTGACAGAGCTGGCGCTCAAGACGCGGGAGATCAAAACGCTCGAAGGGAAGGACCCGTGACGCGCAGGCTGCGCACGCACGTGGGCGTCACCGCAGTCGTGCTGTGTGTCGCGGCGTCCGCACTCCCGGCTCAGTTCGGCGAGCGCGACCGTCCGCCCGTGACGGAGGCGACGGGGAACATGCCGTACGACGGCCGCTTCGTGTTCGTGCGTCTCCGCTTCAACAGCGGCTTCGGCAATGGCTTCGGAGGCGGCTTCGGCCGCCGCGGCCGTGAGGCGCCGTGGGCGCACGATTACCCGACCGCCGACGTGCACATGATGAAGATCCTCAACGAGCTGACGCTGCTCCGCCCGCGCGTGGACGGGTCGAACGTCCTGTCGCTCGAGGATCCGGAGCTGTGCAACTACCCGATCGCGTATATGTCGGAGCCTGGCTTCTGGACGATGGACGACAACGAGGCGAAGGGCTTTCGCAACTACCTGCTCAAGGGTGGCTTCGTAATCTTCGACGACTTCCGGGGATACGGACACTGGGACAACCTGGAGCAGCAGATGCGCCGGGTGCTTCCCGAGGGGCGGTTCATCCAGATCGACGCGACGCACCCGATCTTCCACTCGTTCTTCGAGATCGATACGCTCGATCTCCTGACCTCCTACGGCGGCGAGACGCCGACGTATTTCGGCATGTTCGAAGGCAACGACCCGAAGAAGCGCTTGATCGCGATCGCGAACTACAACAACGATCTCGGTGAGTACTGGGAATTTTCCGACACCGGCAGGGACCCTGTCGATCTGTCCAACGAGGCGTACAAGTTCGGGGTCAATTACTTCATTTACGGGCTGACGCATTAACGAAGTCCTTGGTCCTTGGTGCTTAGTGTGGTCAAGGCTAGCGTGAAGGACTCAGTACCAAGGACTTAAGGACTACAGAAAACTACAGAAAGGCTGATGCAGTGAATCGCACCGTGAGTGACGCGCCCGATCTCGAATCTCCGGACGACCTCGCCCTTGCCGACAAGATGAAGGACGGCCGTGACCGCATCATCGCGGAGCTGCGCAAGGTCATCATCGGCCAGGCGGAGACGGTCAACGAAGTGCTGCTGACGCTCTTCGTCGGCGGCAACAGCCTGATCGTCGGCGTGCCGGGGCTCGCGAAGACGCTGCTCATTCACACGCTGGCGAGGGTCGTCGATCTCAAATTCGCCCGAATCCAGTTCACGCCCGACCTGATGCCCTCCGACATCACCGGGACCGACATCATCCAGGAGGATGCGGCGACGGGACGCAGGCAGATGATGTTCGCGCCGGGTCCGATCTTCGCGAATATCCTGCTGGCCGACGAAATCAATCGCACCCCGCCCAAGACACAGTCCGCTCTGCTCGAGGCGATGCAGGAGCACCGCGTGACGATTCAGGGTCGCACGTATCAGCTCGATGAGCCGTTCTACGTGTTTGCGACGCAGAACCCGATCGAGCTCGAAGGCACCTATCCGCTGCCGGAAGCTCAGCTCGACCGCTTCATGTTTCACATCGTCATCGATCACCCGCCCGAAGATGAGGAGTTCGAAGTCGTACGCACGACGACGGCGCTGCAGGATCCGGTATTCGAGCGGCCGGTGTCAGGCGCCGACCTGGTGGGATTCCAGCGACTGGTTCGCAAGGTGCCGGTCGCTGAGCCGGTCATGCGGTACGCGTTGAACCTCGCGCGTGCGAGCCGTCCGAAGTCGCCGACCTGCCCCGAAACCGTACGCAAGTGGGTGGCATTCGGCGCGAGCGTTCGCGCCGCCCAGTACCTCGTGCTGGGCGCCAAGGCGCGGGCGCTGATGAACGGCCGGTATTACGTCAGCTTCGAGGACATCCGCGCGCTGGCGCACCCCGTGCTCCGCCACCGCGTTCTCACCAATTTCCACGCGCAGTCCGAATCGATCACGAGCGACACGCTCATCGACCGCCTGCTCGAAGCGGTCGCCGTGCCGCGATCCGGAATGTAACGTGCCACGCGCTGCAGCGGCCATCCCCGGTGCCCGATTCGTGGATCCGCTAGTTCTCTCGCGCATCGGCAACCTGGAGCTGGTGGCACGCGGCGTCGTAGACGGGCTCATCAACGGTCTCCACCGGTCCCCGTACTTCGGCGCGTCCGTGGACTTCGCGGAGCACCGCGGCTACGTTCCTGGCGACGATATTCGCCGTGTGGACTGGCGTGTGTACGCCCGCACGGATCGGTACTACATCAAGGAGTACGAGGCCGACTCGAACGCCAACTTCTCGGTGCTGCTGGACGTTTCGAAATCGATGGCGTTCGGTACGCGTGGCATGACGAAGCTGGACTATGGCCGCATGCTGGCGGGCTGCCTCACATATCTCGTCCACCGACAGCGCGACCGCGTCGGCCTCGTCACGTTCGACCACGACATCGTCGAGCACGTGCCACCCTCGGCGAAGCACATGGATGTCGTACTGCACGTGCTGGATCGCGTGAAGCCGGCGGGTGCGGGCAACCTGCTCGCCCCGCTGCACAAGATGGCAGAGCACTTCGGCCGCCGCGGCCTGTTGGTGCTGATCTCCGATCTATATGAGGATCCGGACACCGTGATCGAGGCCATCGGGCCGTTGCGGTTCCGCGGCAACGACGTGATCGTGTTTCACCTGCTCGATCCGGCCGAGCTCGATTTCACGTTCGCCGAGCCGTCCGCCTTCGAGGACCTTGAGAGCGGAGAGCAGATTCCAATCGTGCCCGACGCGCTGGCCGATCAATATCGGCAGCTGGTGCGGGGACATGTCGCCGCGCTCGCTGAGCGATGCTCTGCGAACCGGATCGATTACTCGCAGATCAACACGTCGTCACCACTCGATCACGCGCTGTTCACGTATCTCTCGACGCGTGAGCGGCTCACGAGGATCCGGTAAGTGGCGTTTCTGACGCCGCTGTTTCTCGCGGGACTCGCCGCGCTGGCGATTCCGGTGCTGGTGCACCTGATTCAGCGGGAGCGGCGCAACGTCGTCGAGTTCCCCTCACTCATGTTCCTGCGGCGCATCCCGTATCAGTCGGTTCAGCGCCGGCGCATTCGTCATTGGGTACTCCTGCTCATGCGGCTCGCCGCGCTCGCACTGATTGTGGCGGCGTTCGCGCGGCCCTTTCTCAGGCGTGGGGATGTCGGAGCGGCGGCAGCGGCGGGTGCGCGGGAGGTCGTCCTGCTGGTCGATCGTTCTTACAGTATGGGCTACGCCGATCGCTGGCAGCGGGCGCTCGCGGCGGCGCGTCAGGCGATCAACGGACTGGGCGGGGCCGATCGTGCGTCCATCGTTCTGTTCTCGTCGAACGCCGAGGTGGCGGTGCGGTCGACGTCCGACAAAGGCCGGTTGCTGGCGGCGATTGGCGGAGAACCCTCGGCCGCGGGAACGCGCTTCGCGCCGGCACTGAAGCTCGCAGGGACTATTCTCAGTGAATCGGCGGTGCCGCGGCGTGAAGCGATCCTGATCAGCGACTTCCAGCGCGCGGGCTGGCAGGGTTCCGAGGGCGTCCGGTTGCCGGACGGCGCCTCGCTGACCACCGTCCCCATCAGCGACCAGGCGACGGCGAATGTCGCGGTCACGCCGATCGCACTCGAACGGTCGACGTTTTCGGATCAGGAGCGGACTGCCGTTACGGCAGGGGTGGTCAATCGCGGATCCGCGCCGCTCACAGCGGTGGATCTGACGCTGGAGATCGACGGCCGATCGGTGGAGACACGGCGACTCCGGCTGGAGCCGAACGGGTCGGCCTCGGCGACGTTTGCACCTGTCACGATCGCGGCGCGCAACACGCGCGGGACCGTGCGTATCGGGGCGGACTCGCTCGCGCGTGATAACAGCTTCCATTTTGTCGTCTCTCCGGGGAGTCCGGTGACGGTCGTCATCGCGCAGCGCGCTGGCGCGCCAGGGGCTTCAGGGCTTTACGTCTCGCGGGCGCTCGCGGTCGGGGACGCTCCGCGTTTCGAGGTGACGACGAGAGAGATCGATGCGCTGTCGGCCGCCGACGTGGATGCGGCGGATGTCGTGATGCTCAACGACGTGTCCGCGCCACCGGGCCTCGCCGATCGCCTTAGCCGGTTCGCTGAACGGGGCGGCGGCGTGTTCGTCGTGCTCGGCGAGCGAGCGGCGTGGCCGCAGAGCACCCCGTCGCTCCTGCCAGCCGTCGTCGAGGCGGCCGTCGATCGGGCACGGCAGCCGGCGCGGTTAGTCGCGCTCGAGTACGGCCACCCGATCTTCGAGCTGTTCCGCTCGCCGCGCAGCGGAGATTTCTCGGCGGCACGGTTCTACAGCTACCGTGCGGTGAAACCGGCGGCTGACGCCCGCGTACTCGCGCGCTTCGACGACGGCGGAGCCGCGCTGGTGGAGAGACCCACTGGAAGCGGCCGCGTGTTGTTGTGGACGTCCACCATCGATCTGTCATGGAACGATCTGGCGGTGAAGCCGGTGTATCTTCCGTTCATTCACCGGCTCGCTCGTCATCTCGGCTCGTACAGAGATCCCGCTCCGTGGCACACGGTCGGGGACGTGCTCGAACCACGGCGCGCCGAGCCAGGAGCGTCAGCGCGCAGTCCGGAGGGCCGCTCTGTTCTGACGCCATCAGGCCAGCGCATACC
>JAIVJE010000371.1 GCA_020200195.1 Acidobacteriota bacterium
ATGTATACCTATACTGCCGGCGCGACCGGGCTGGACGCTGCGATGCCGCCGTGGGTCCTGGACGGAGGTCCAAAAGCGGCGTATCGGCGTCTGCGCGACTCCGGGGAGCGGACGAAGATCGCGCACGCTATCCGCACCCCGAGCAAGGACTGGGAGAACCTGTATCTCGCCGCCGGGTCTCCTGATCGCGTGCTCCTCGTGGAGTTCAAGTCTGAGACGCTCAAGCCATTGACCGGCAAGACACTCGCAGAGGCCGCAAAACTGCGTGGCGAGGACCCGGTCGACACGATCATGAACCTGGTCGCAGAAGACGAGTCGCGCGTCGGCGCCGTGTATTTCATGATGTCCGAGGACAATATCCGGAAACAGATCCGCCTGCCCTGGGTGTCCTTCGGCTCAGACGCGTCGTCGATGGCGACGGAGCCGCCCTTCACCAAGTCGTCTGCGCATCCCCGCGCCTACGGTAACTTTGCGCGGCTGCTCGGTAAGTATGTGAGGGATGAGCAGGTCATTCCGCTGGCCGAGGCAATTCGGCGACTGACCGGTCTGCCGGCCACGAACCTCGAGCTCGATCGCCGGGGATCCCTGCAGCTCGGGATGTTTGCTGACGTGGTCGTATTCGACCCGCGCACGATCGCGGATCGCGCCACGTTCGAAAACCCTCACCAGTACGCGGTGGGGATGCGGCACGTGTTCGTCAACGGCGCGCACGTGTTGAAGGACGGCGAGCACACGGGGGCAAGGCCCGGGCGCGCGCTTCGCGGGTGGCGCGGAGTGGGCGACTGATGCAGATCGACCATCGTCGATGGTATTCGCCGCGACTCGGGTACGAGATGGGGGTCGCGATCTTCGGCCACTGGGGACCGCCGATGCTGGCGTTTCCGACGAGCCATGGCGACGAATGGGAGCTGGAGCGAAACGGACTCGTTGGCGCGCTCGCCGAGTTCGTGGACGCCGGACGCGTCAAGATTTTCTGCGTGGGCTCCAACAACAGCGACTCCTACATGAACGAGGGGGCGCACCCGTTCCATCGGAGCTGGCGGCAGCGGATGTTCGACGAGTACATCCGCGACGAAGTCATTCCGTTCGTTCACGCAAGCTGTCAGACGCCGGGGATCCCGATTACCACGATGGGTGCCTCGCTCGGCGCGTACCACGCGGCGAATACCCTGTTCAAGTATCCGCACCTGGTCAAACGGTGCTACGCGCTCTCAGGCGTCTACGATCTCCGGAAGTTCATGGGAGGGATGTACGACGACAACTTCTATTTCCAGAACCCGCTCGACTACATGGCCAACCTGAGCGATCCGTGGTTCCTGAATCAGCTGGCCAGCTGCGAGATCCATCTCGCAACAGGCACGGGGCCGTACGAAGAGAGTCGGTTCACCTACGAGTTTTCGCAGGTCCTGACGCGCCAGGGAATCAGGCATCATCTGGACGACTGGGGGCCCCGCGGCGGGCATGACTGGCCCTACTGGCGCGATATGATGCGGGAGTATCTCCGACACTGGTAACGCGTTACTTCCTGCCGGTTTCCAGCTTTCGGTCGGTCTCCTTGTTCCATCGGTTCAAACCGCCCTTCAGCGCGCGACCGTCGAGTCCCGTCTGCTGAAGCGTGAGCGCCGCACGGGCGCTCGTGTTCTCGGCCGGTCAAGCACAGTACACGACAATTGGCTTCTTGAGAGCCTTGAGCTCGTCGGCCCGCCGCTCGACTTCGGCGAGTGTCGCCAGGATACAGGTCACGACGAGTGTTCTCAGCTGGCGCATAGATCGAACCTTTCCAAAAGATACTGTCCCGCCGAAATCACCTGGTCATCGTCTATCCAGACGTCACACCCGCGCGTCAAAACGTCTACGTGCGTGCGCGAGGACCAGTCCGCATGTGTCTGGCTGCCATACGGGTCGCCAAAGGCGATATGCACGCCCGGCACTTTTTCATCCTGCAGCAGGAGGCCGATCATCTCGCGCAGCCCCAGGTTGGTCCCGAACGCCAGCTCGCCGACCCGGTCGCTGTTCGCATCGGTGTGGCAATACGTCCAGAAGTCGCGTTCGAGCTCCTCGTGATCGCAACGCGCCGACACCAGGCGCCCGTCTCGCACGACCAGCACGAGCGGCGTGCGCTCGAGCTCCCCGTACTTCGCATTGAAGTAGTCGCCCGCCGTCCCATCGCACACGAACGTGCCGTCAACCGTCGCGGGGGTGGTGAACACCTCTCCGGCCGGGAGATTGGACCAGTACCGCGGGTTGATGAGCCCGCTCGTCTTCACCCAGACGAGCTCGCGGTTGAAGGTCGCCGTAAAGTTGGTGCCACCCGGCGTCTGGACGGTCAGCGACTGCGCGTCCTGCATGCGCTCGCACAACTGCTGGCTGAGCCGGTCTACGCGATGGTAGTCGGCGCACATGCCTTCGCGCATGATGCGCGGCGTGACGCCGACCATGTGGGCATACCGAATCCGGCGCCGCTCGACGACACCAACGATGGCCATGCGGGCGCCGAGCTCCCCTTCCCGAGCCTGCACGCAGAGGATTCCCGCGTCTGCCCGGTTCAGCGCGTCGAGGATGGCAGGCGGGGCGGGCCCCATGGGTCGGGCGGTGACTGATTCGACCAGGAGACAATGCGCATCGGCCCCGCAGTCGGTCAATGCCTGCTCGAGGCTGGCAGCGACCACCACGCTGGCCTCGTCTGCGATCAGCGCGACGTGCTCGTCTGGCTGAATCGCGAGACACGTTTCAACGGCGTTACGCGCGCCAGGGAGCAGATCGGCGGAAACCGGCCCGTAATACATCATCTTTATTGTAGCAGCGGCCCAAAAGAGAGCGGGTTGGAGGGCACAACCAGCGGTCTGTGGCGCGAGTTCACCCGCTCACGATGAATGGCGGCACCTGGCCGCCGCCCGACGTGACGTTGGCGAGGCCGCTGGCACTGAGCCGCGTCAGATATCCGCCGAGCCGTCCTCGGAACAGATACGGCGCCAGATCCACCAGCACATCGCGCATCGTCACGCGGCCGTCGGCGTCGAACTGGGGAAAGGTTTCGCGGCGGATCGGGATTCGCTCCTGGATAATCCACGTGCCAGGCGGGTCCAGCAGCGCAGCGTCGATTGCCGAAGACCAGGCCGGATGCGATGTCTCCCAACCGAGGAGCACGCCTTTGCCGCCGTACTCGTCGTTCGGCTTGAGCACCAGCCGATCGCGTTCCCGGACCGCCAGCTCCAGGAGACTCGTCGTCCGACCGTCCTTCTCCGTGGCGCCGTCCGCCAGGACGCGGGTCCACGGCACGTGTGCCTGGATGACGCTTCGCTCTTCGCCGGAAAACAGTGTGACGTTGGCTGGATCCGTCAGGACCGCGAAGAACGCCTTCTTGTGCGCCAGCTTGCACTGAAACGTGTTCGCGACGCACACGGCTCGAGCCTCGTACGCACGCACAAGCATCGCGCAGTCGTCCGCGCGGGCGACAATGTCGTTGAGGAGTACGCGGCGGTAGACGAGATCGATCCGCTGCCCGTGCGCCGTGAGCGCACCGTCGTGGAACTCGAGGTCACGCGGATCGCAGATGATCGCCGGGATCCCGGCAGCCGCGAATGCGTCCCGCAGGATCTCGAACTCGGTCCATGTCGGAACCTCGCGCCAGTCGACGATCGCCATCTGCGGCGGATTCGCCCGCCCGCCCCATTCCCGATAGCTGGCGACCAGCGCCTCGAGTAATCCGTCGATAGGCCTGTGAAACCGGGTTGAGAACCGTTCTTTGAAGCGACCCATGACGGGCAGCCTGTCGAACAGCTCGCACAGCCGCTGGGTATAGCCGGATCCCGCCGGGGACTCCGCGTTGTACTCGGCGAACGTCAGGCCATCCGGCAGCAGGAACGCATCCACCCGCGATGCCGTGCTCGCGGTGGCGTACCCCGGATCCATCCGGACGAGCCGGCGCTCCGCCTCGCTCAGGCCAAGTTGGTCGAAGATCGTCGGCGTATAGAGCGCCAGGCGCACGACCCGCTCGCCGATCGCGGCAAGTGTTTCCGACGCGACGCGTATGCGTGCTTCATCCTCCTCCGTCAGGAAGAACGGACGAAGAAACGGGCAATGGATCCGGTCGCCGAACGTCAGCTTTCGCGCGCGCATCGACGCCGAGAATTCCGCGCAGAAGCGTGCGGTCAATTCCTCGTCGGGACGCAGCAGGGCGTGCCACGCGCCGGCCGCGTCCATTTAGGTCTTTCCGGGCGCGCCGGTGAAGCCCGATGCCGGTCCGATGCCGAGCATTTCTTCCCACCGCGGCCAGCATTGCGACGGGGTGCCGTTGATTGCGCGGTCGATGACCAAGGCCGACATCTTCTCGACTACGTGGGTGAAATAGAAGTCCGTGATCCGATCGCGTTCGAAATCAGGGGCACAGTTCAGGTAGTCGATCGCGTAAGGGACGCCGTTCTGGATCGCGAACTCGATCGTGTTCATCTCGTACCCGAGCGCCAGGTTGATCGTCTGCGCGTCCCGGACCACGCGTTCACCGACTTCCGCAGAAAGATACTCGTGGTCCACGAGGTAGCGGCGCTCGCGCGGATCGTAGGCCACCGGCGTGATGTCGGTCTTCCCGAACGTGAAGCACCGCACATACAGGTCGAAGTCGATGAACTGTTGCAGCGTCATGCAGTAGGGTTCTGTGCGGTCATACGCGTCGAGGAGCTCGCGACGATCGTGAACTTTGTAGACGTGCTTCCATCCGCCACCCGAGTAGGGTTTCAGGATCGCAGGACGGCCCACGTAATCGAGCAGACCGTCCCAGTCAATCGGGTAGATCAGGTTCCGCAGCGACTCGGACGTGAGGTCGATGTCGGCGGGATACCCTTTCTGCGGCAGCAGGACCGTCCGCGGGATGGCGAGTCCCAGCTTCGCCATCACCGAGTAATTGAAGAACTTGTCGTCAGCCGTCCACCAGAAAGGGTTGTTGATGACGTAGGTGCCCTGGAGCACCGCGTGCTTCAGCGCGCCGCGGTAATACTCCACCTCGTGTGAGATCCGATCGACGATGACCGCGTACTCGGGAGGCTGATCCATCTTCGTGCCGCCGAGCTGCACCATTTCCGCCGTGATGCCGTGCGGCTTCCCCAGCTCGCCGACGCGCTCGATGAACGCCGGCGGAAAGCTGTACTCGCGGCCGCACATCAATCCGACCTTCGGCCGTGCCGTCGCGCTCATCTGCCCACCTTCGGCCGATCGACGCCGGCCTTTGTCTCCTCCACCACGTGCCGCACCACGGCCTTCAAATCGTTCGTCTCCGTGAATACCGCGAGCTGACGGTCGGCGCTCGTACCCTCACTGAGCACGGTCAGCACATATTCCACATCAGCCCGGCTTCCAAGGTCGTCCACCACGTCGTCCACGAACTCGAGCAGCTCCACGGCGAGGTCGCGCATCGGCACTTCCGCGCGCTTCCCGAAGTCCACCAGCTTGCCGTCGATCCCCCACCGCGCGGCACGCCACTTGTTCTCCTCGATCAGGGCTCGCCGGTACAGCCGGAACCCGAGGTTGCGCGTATACAACCGGTGCAGCTTGACGACGATGGCCTGACAGAGCGCCCCGAGCATGACCGCCGCCTCGGGACGCGTCGCGACGTCGCACACCCGGAATTCGAGCGTCCCGAACGTCGGATGCGGCCGCACGTCCCACCAGATCCTCCTGGCGTCGTCGATGCAGTGCAGGTCGATGAGCAGCTGGATGTAGTTCTCGTACTCGCTCCAGGACCCAAAGTGGTCCGGCACGCCGGTGCGCGGGAAGCGCCGGAATATCGTCGTGCGGTATGACTTCAGGCCGGTGTCGCGACCCATCCAGAACGGAGAGCTGGTCGAGAGCGCCAGCAAGTGTGGCAGGAAATATCGCGCGGCGTTCATCAGGTCGATCATCGTCGTCCGGTCGGGGACGGCGACGTGGACGTGCAGTCCGAATATCAACAGTGAGCGCGCGAGCTGCTGCAGCTCCTCGACGATGCTGTCGTAACGGACGCCGGGCGACAGGACCTGATCCTTCCAGTGGGAAAAGGGGTGCGTGCCGGCGGCCGCGACCGCAAGGCCCACGCGTTCGGCGGCCGCGGTGAGCTCACGCCGGATCCGGAAAATCTCGGTGCGCAGCTCGGGCACGTCCGCACAGATCCGGGTCCCCACTTCGACGATCGACTGATGCAGTTCACGCTTGATCTGATCGCCCAGCGCGGGCGTGCTCGAGGCCAGCAGCTCCGTGACGTGGGAGCGCAGCTCCCAGGTCTGCGGGTCGACGATTTGAAATTCCTCCTCGACGCCGACGGTAAAGCGGTGCATACCGCTGCATCATAATCGACGTGCGGCACAGCCCGCTCGTATCTGGGGGACGGCCTGAATCGTCATTTTCAGCGGTCCTTGTTGACGTAGCTGGCGGGGCTCGCGTCGAACCGGGCTTTGCACACGGGCGCGCAGAAGTAATACATCTCACCGCGGTATTCGCTGCTGCCCGCCGCGGTCTTCTCGTCGATCTGCATTCCGCACACTGGATCTTTGACCATGTTTGCCTCCTTCCGGCCGGTCATACATGATAGCCGCGAGCGCTGCGTGAGGGTCCGGGCCACGAGCGTCGCCGGACGCATGCCATGATGCGCAGGCTTCTGCTCGTCGTTCTCTGTGGGGGCGGTCTCGTGCTGCTCGCACTGGGCGGTCAGGGGATCTATCTCGCGGTCTCGAACCCACGGCGGATTGAGATGTCGTGCGACGCGTTCTCCCGCGGCCGCCCCGACGCGCTGTGGCTGCGCCTGACCGATTGCGAGCTCGACTATCTCGGCGCTGGATATCACGAGTCGCGCGGCCGCATCAGTGAGTTGTTCTTTCCCGTTCGCCCGTCGGGCCGTCCCCGTTCAGAACCCGCGCCCCTTGTTGCCGCCACGCGCGACCCCGCAGTGCTCGCACTCGCCGAAGACACCATGGGCGGCCCGCAACAGCCCGAGCAGGAGCAGTATCTCGTGATGATGCTGAGGATCGTGACGACCCTCCGGGCCGCGCGTGAAATCGAAGGCTACAGACGCGCGGGTGATGGTCTATTCCTTGCTGTCGAGCGACTGCCTGAAGGCGTGCCCGGCGACGAATGCGATTCCGGCGGACAGCGCCCGGTCGAGGAGCGCGCGCGAGCTGACGCCGGCCGAGAGGCGGCACCAGAGATACAGGCCGCCGTGCGGACGGCCGACTCGGAGAGCACCAGGCGGAATGTGCCGCTGCATGGCGGCGAGCATTAGCGCACAGCGCCGCGCGTGCTCCCCCCTGAGCGTTTTGAGATGAGCGTCGAAATCCCCCTCGCTAATGAGCCGCGCCATCGCAAATTGCACGAGGTTCTGCGTGTGGGGATCGAGGCGCTGCTTGATGATCGCGATCTGGTCGATGATGGAGGGCGCCGCGGACAGCCAGCCGAGACGGAGCCCCGGCGCCATCACCTTCGAGAAGCTGTTCAGGTAAATGACCAGGTTCTGCCCATCGAGTTCCCGCAGCGACGGCGGCGGCACGTCCGTGAAATACAGCTCTCGATAGGTGGCGTCCTCCACGATCGGCACGCGATACCGCTCCGCGAGCTTCAACAGCTCGCGGCGTGTGCGGATCGGCATGGTCACGCCCGTCGGGTTCTGGAACGTGGGGTTGGTGTAGATCAGCTTCGGGCGGTACCGGACGAGCAGATCTTCGAGCTCGTCGATGTCGCTGTTCAAGACGTCCCAGCCAATCAACTTTGCGCCGGCGGCGTGAAACGACTGAATCGCCCCCAGATAGCCGGGCCGATCGATGATGACGGCATCCCCCGGATCGATCAGGCACCGCGCGATCAGATCCAGCCCCTGCTGGGCACCTGCGAGCACCAGCACGCTCTCGGCCGGCACGCCGAAGCGATCGGCAATCGCGCCGCGCAGCGCCGGCTGTCCTTCCGTCGGCCCGTGACTCCAGACCGCTCGGGCGTCGCGCTTGAGCGCCTGGTCGCCGCTGACGCGATCTTGCCGCGCCACGCGAACGGGGTGCCCGCCGGCTCCGGTACCGCGCAGACAAATGTGCCGCGGCCGACGTACCCTCGCAGGAGGCCGCGCGCTTCCAGCTCGCGATACGCGCTCACCACGGTCGTCCGGCTGATCCTGAGGCGCTGCGCCAGCTCACGCTCGGGCGGCACCTTCGCGCCCGACGGCAGCTCGCCGGACGAAATCGCCGATTCCAGCAGCGTCACGAGGTGCCCGTACAGGGGGCGCTCGGTGCGGACGAACTGACGTTCGATGCGGTGAATCATGGGTTCTCCTGCGCGGGGCCCCGGATACCAGCTGTGGGTCACCAGTCTCGGGCCGCACCATCCGGAATGCGAGGTCCAATGATGGATTGGTTGCCGGCTCTCGGTCAATCTGTTGGGTTTTTTGGGGATCTGCTGGCGGTCCAATCGTCAGGAAAGCATACCAATTTAGGCCCAATCCAGCTTCAGCAGGTCGGTATTGATAGCGAACGCGGCCTCCGCACCTTCGGCGGCGGCAACGATGACCCATTGCACGGCGCGCGACGCGTCGCCGGCGACGAACAGTCCCGGGAGGTGTGTCGTCTCGTACTTGCCCGTGCGGACGGTGCCCTTCTCGTTGAACTCGCACTTGAGACGGGTGAGAAGCTGCGACCGCTGCGACTGCCCGGTCGTGAAGAACAGCGCACGCCGGGCCAGTCTGGATTCATCCTCGAACACGACGTGTTGCAGAATGCCGTTCTGTCCCTCGAGCCGTTTGACGCGCTCTTCCCGAAGCGTGATGCCGTTGCGTTCGAGGCGACCACGCGCGTCGCCGTCGAGCTCGCACGGTCCGTCAGTGCACAACACGAGATCCCGACTCCAGACGATCAGCTCGAGCGACAGGCCCAGTCCTCGATCTCCGCGGCCGTAGAT
>JAIVJE010000372.1 GCA_020200195.1 Acidobacteriota bacterium
ATCGCTCCCTCGTCGAGCGTGATAGCCCTTCGAGAGAAGATGGCGGAACACCGTGCATATCTGGCGACCGCCGGTGTCTGTTTCGTCGTCGCCTTCGGGGTCCAGCGCTGGGGTACCGTCCGGGAGCGCACCAACCGGGCCTGGTTTGCCTACCGTCTCGTGGTCGGCGGGGCGATCGGCGTGCTGGCGCTCCTCACCGTGGCGCGGAATAACATCTGGTCCAGCCCCGTCACGCTCTGGCGCGAAGCGACAGTACGCGCCGCGGGGATGTGGGAACCCCACTATGCGCTCGCGGACGTGCTCCGCGAGGCCAAGGACTGCGCAACCGCTGTACCCGAGTACGAGGCGGTTATCCGCTACCGACCGATGGATCGCAACGCGCACACCAACCTCGGCATCTGTCTGGCGGAGATCGGCCGGTTCGAGGAGGCGGAAGCGGCGTTCCGACGCACGCTTGCGATCGACCCAAACTTCGTCCGAGGGTACACGAACCTGGGCGCGCTGGCGCTCGTTCGCGGCGACGTCGCCTCGGCGCGGACCGCGTATCAGGAGGCCATCGAGCACGATCCGCGCAACGTGTTGGCGCGTATGCAACTCGCGCGCATCCTCGAAACCCGATTCCGCGATTACCACGGCGCGGCGAGGATGTGCGGAGAGGCGCGCGCGCTCGCACCGACCACGCCGGGCGCGGGGGACTGTGTCGAGCGCAACCGCAAGCTCGCGGCGTCAGCCGATGCGGGGAGCTGATGCGCCGGCTGCGGATCCTGCACGCCCTCCACGATTTCCTCCCGCGGCACCGGGCCGGCTCGGAGATCTATGCGTTCGAGCTGGCCCGCGAGCAATCCCGGCGTCACGACGTGTTCGTCGCGGCTGCCGAGTACGATCCCGCCACCCCGCATGGGACGCTGCGATGGCGCGCGTTCGAGGGTCTCCCGGTCATCGAGATCGTCAACAACTGGGAGTTCCAGCGGTTCGACGAATCCTACAGGTCCGCGCGCATCAATCGGCAGCTGGGTCATGTGCTCGATGCCGTCAGGCCCGATGTCCTCCACATCCACAACCTGCTGAACCTCTCGTTCGATCTGCCGCGACTCGCGCGTGAGCGCGGGATAGCGTCGGTCGCGACGCTTCACGATTACACTCTCGTCTGCCCGTCAGGCGGACAGCGGGTCCACGTGGACGAGGCGCACGTCTGCGAGGAGATCGACGCGTCCCGGTGCAGCCGCTGCTTCGGCTCGTCACCGTTTCATGCGCAGATGCTGGCGGGCCGCTTTTCTCGCCGCACGTCCGCGCGCGCGGCTGGACGTGCCGCCGCACTGCTCCGGCGCCGGGCTCCGGGACTAGTACAGGCAGCCGCGCGCCGGATGGACAGCCGTGTGGAACCTGGCGATATCCGGAAGCGGCTGGCGTCCGCGATGCAGGTGTTCGAGAACATCGACCTGTGCATCGCCCCGTCCGCCGCTCTGGCCGCGGAATACACGCGTCTCGGAGCGGCATCCGATCGGATCCGCATTTCGGACTATGGATTCCGTACCGAGCCGCCCCGTCCACGCGCAGGCCGCTCGGGACCGTTGCGGATTGGCTTCGTCGGCACGCTCGTGTGGCACAAAGGTTTACACATCCTTCTGCAGGCGGTTCGGCGGTTGTCGGGGGCCTTCGAGCTGTGTGTGCACGGCGACCCTTCCGTGTTTCCCGCATACGCCGCTGACCTCAGACAGCTTGCCGCCGGGCTGCCTGTGCAGTTTGCCGGCGGGTTTGAGCCCTCTCGTGCCGCCGAAGTCTACGGCGGCCTGGACGTCCTCGTGGTCCCATCGCTCTGGCCAGAGAACTCGCCGCTGGTCATCCACGAAGCGTTCATCCATGGCACAGCAGTCGTCGCGGCGCGGATCGGCGGCATTCCGGGGCTTGTCACCGACCGGCACAATGGGCTGCTGTACGACGCGCCGTCGCCCGAATCCCTAGCTCGCGCGCTGCAGCAACTCATCGACGACCCGACGCTCGTGGTGCGGCTGGCGGCGAAAGCCCCCGCCGTGAAGACCATCGATGAGGACGCGTGCCAGTGGGACGAGCGCTATTGCGAAGTCATCAATCCGGCGGCAGCGGGGTTGCCGCGATGACCCCTCGCAGCCGGATCTCCATCGTCATTCCGACGAGAAACGGTGGAAGGACTTTGGAACGCCTGCTGGATGCGATCGCCGTGCAGGAAGGCGGCATCGTCCCGGAGATCATAGCGATCGACTCCGGATCGACCGACGGCACGGTCGATCTGCTCCGGACGCGTGGCGCCACCGTGCTTCAGGTGGATCCCCGCTGCTTCAACCATGGCGTCTCACGCAACGAAGCATTGTCGCGCGCGTCGACCGAGTTCGCCGTGCTCATCGTTCAGGACGCCGTCCCTGCCTCCCGACACTGGCTCCGCGCGCTCGTCCAGCCGCTGCTGGAGGACGAGATGGTCGCGGGATCGTTCGCACGGCAGCAGCCGTGGCCGGATGCGAGCCGCCTGACTGTGCATCACCTGGCACAGTGGCGTGGCACGCAACTGGAACCCCGCGTCACGGGGCCCCTTACAGCCGACGTGTTCGCCGCGATGCCGCCGTCGGATCGGCATCTTGCGTGCGTGTTCGACAACGTGTGTTCCTGCGTCCGTCTGTCGGTGTGGCGCAACCGTCCGTTCAGGAACACGCGGATTGCCGAGGACCTCGAGTGGGCGCTCGAAGTGATGTTCGGCGGTTTCCGGATCGCGTACACGCCCGCCGCCGTGGTCTGGCATTCGCACGAGCGGTCCGCGGCCTACGAGTTGCGGCGGACCTACCTGGTTCACCAGCGGCTGCAGTCGCTATTCGGGCTGTCCACTGTGCCGAGCATCGGCGCGCTGATCCGCGCTGTCGGGTCTAACGTCCCCTTGCACATGCGGGCCGCTGCGCGTGAACGCTGCGGCCGGCCGCGTGCTCTCGCGCGCGCGGCCGCACTCGCCGTCGCATGGCCGCTCGGGCAGTATCTTGGTGCGAAAGCGGCGCGCGAGGGACGCGAACTAATGCAGGCCATGGACGTCTGATGCGGATTCTGCAGATCGTGCACGGCTATCCTCCGGCCGCAGTCGGCGGCACCGAGGCGTACACGGCGGCTCTGTCGACGGCGCTCGCGGCGGGAGCGGAAGGCGAGGTGTTCGTACTGGCGATGGCGGCTGCGATCGCTGTCTTCCTGCCGGAATCCTGGCCGGCGTGGCGGCATACCGCGCAGGGCGGTTCGCCCGCTCGTTGCCCGTGCCCGGTGCCGCAGTCGCCGTACGGGCAGGCGTCAAGACTCTCGAGGCGCTGACGCCGTCCGGGCGCACGCGCGATGCCACTCTGAGGCGGCTCGAGCACATGCGCGAGGCGGCCCGGCACGTCACCCTGTTCCTCGCCCCGTCGCAGACGATTGCGGACTGGTTCCTTCGTTTCGGAATCGATCGGACGCGTCTCCGCCGATGCCGGCAGGGCATCGATGTGCGGGGATTCTCCAGGATCACACGGCAGCCATCACGCGTCCTGCGGATAGGTTACGCCGGCGGCCTCCTGCCCTCAAAGGCGCCCGACGTTCTGTTGAGGGCAGTGGCCCGGCTGCCGCGCGGATCTGCTTCGGTCGACATACTGGGCTCGACCAGCGCGCGCCCTGAGGATGATGCCTACGCACGCGCGCTCTCGCCGCTCCTTGGGGAACCGTTCATGCGGCGTCTCGGGCCCGTACCCCACGATCGCATGCCGGCGGCATTGTCAGCCATCGATGTGTTAGTGGTCCCCTCCGTCTGGATTGAGAACGCCCCCTTCATCATTCACGAGGCATTTGCCGCGCAAATACCGATCGTGGCCTCGAATCTGGGCGGTATGGCAGAAATGGTGAGAGATGGCGTCGACGGGCTCCTCTTCGACGCGGGCGACGACAAGGCGCTGTCGGTCCAGCTTCGCCGCTTGATTGACGAGACTGGCTTACTCGAACGACTGAGAGCAGCCATTCAGCCGCCTCTGACCATCGAAGAGGACGCCGCCGCACTGCGTTTGATCTATGCGGATCTTCTGCGGCAACCGAGAGTGCCGCCAGCGCAACGCTCCCTTCAGGCGACGCGCTCAGACACCGCAGTGAGTGTGACTGCCGTGGTGCTCAACTACCGCACGCCGGAGCAGACCTGGCTTGCCGCGCGCTCCGTGAAGTCATCGCTCGCCGCCCGCACACGGCTGATCGTGGTGGACAACGGTTCCGATGATGGTTCGGCGACCGCATTACGATCGTCATTGCCAACGGCTGATGTCATCGAGACAGGCGCGAACCTGGGATACTCCGGCGGTTGCAACGTCGGGATCCGTCGCGCGCTCGATGATGGAGCGTCGTTCGTGCTGCTCGTCAACAGCGACGCTGTCCTCGCGCCGGACGCGGTCGACATGCTGTTGGCAGCCGCCAACAGGGATCCCAGCGCAGGGATTCTTGCGCCCGTGTTGCTGTCCCGCGAAGAACCCGATCGCATTGCTTCTGCCGGCATCGCCTTTTCCGGCCGCACCGGCCGCATGCGGCATCGCGCCGCGGGTCACCCTCTGGCGTTGCTCGAACCTGTCGCCGCGCTGACAGTCGACGCGGTCAGCGCCTGCGTGATGCTCGTCCGCCGCGAAGTGTTCGACAGCGTCGGCTGGCTCGACGAGGAGTACTTCTTTTCATTCGAAGACATCGACTTCTGCCTTCGTGCCGCGGAAGCAGGATTCCGGACGGTCTGTGTGCCTGAGGCCGTCGCGTATCACGAGGGTGGGCGAACGATTGGGCGGCGTTCGCCGCGACGCGTGTATTTCGCGACGCGCAACCATTTACGGCTGGCCCGTCGTCTCGCGCCGCGACGCAGCGCGAGCGTCGTAGCTCGAGCTGCGCTCATCGTCGGTTTGAATGCGGCCTACGTGCTGCGGGCGCCCGAGGTGCCGCTCGTCAGCGGCATGGTGGCCGTGGCCCGTGGCGCCTGGCATCATCTCTGCGGGCGCTACGGTTCCGACTGATCGACGCAAGGCGCGAACGTCCGCGTCAAGGAGCGCCACCTCCTCGACGAGGCGCTCAATTTGCTGTCGCTGTCGGGAAACCACCACCGAGAAATACAGCGATACGATGAACACAAAAAAGATCAGCACCAGAAGGAGGACCGCGGGCGGGTAATACACCCCGATCGTCCGGGCGGCGAGGTGGAGGATTCCGCGCCAGACCGACAGCAACAGCAGCGCAGCGGCGCCGGCGATCCAGATGAGGGAGTACTCTTCGGTCAGCTTCCGTCGGCGCACGAGTTCGAGCACCACGAACATCAAGGTGACGCTGACAGATACGGCGAGAACCTGTAGCAGATCAGTCATCGCCCCGGGCATCTCCATCGGCGAGGAGGGCTCGGGTCGGCACGATCACCAGGGCGAGCAGTGTGCGCGCCAGCGCCACCGCGGCTCGCGGGACCGTCAACGACGTGCGACCGGCCAGACGCGCCCGCATACGGATCGGTACTTCGCCGAACCGCATCCCGTTCCGGCTGAGAAGCAGGAGAAGCTCTGGTTCCGCGTATCCCGTGGGATGGTGCCTGCCCAGCAGCCGCACCGCGCACGGGCCGAAGAGGCAGAAGCCGGACGTCGGATCCGTGATCCGCTTGCCTGTCAGGGCGCTGAGGCCAGCCGCCAGCGCCCACTGCGCCGCGCGGCGAGGCGTCAGGTCCCGGCGGCGATGAAGAAACCTGGAACCGATGACGGCATCGAGTCGGCCTGCGACCACTGGCCGGAACAGCGCGGCTATCTCGCTGGCCCGATGCTGTCCATCACCGTCCACCCGGACGACGCAGTGATAGCCGTTGCGCACGGCGTACCGCAGGCCTGCGCGGACCGCGCCGCCCACGCCGACCCGTGTAGTCAAGGTCAACCAGCTGACCCCCAGTCCTTCGAGGAGTTCGGCGGTATCGTCCGTCGAGCCGTCGTTGACGATCAGCACGTCGACCTGCGGTGCGTGGCGGCGGAGTTCCCGGACCACGCGCGGAAGGTTCTTCGCCTCGTTGAAAGCGGGGATGACCGCAAGGAGACGGTGCGGGCCCGGACCGTCCGACGCTGAACCCCGGCGCCGGCGACTGTTCGTCAGCCTCGGCATGCTATGCGAGGGCTGGTCGGCGTGGCGTGCCACACGCCGCGCGGCCCACGCGACAACTGCTGCCGACCACGCGAGATCGCGTGCGAGGTGTGCGACACAGAAGCCCAGGGCGGCTGCATCGCCGGTCCGGTGCCACGCCAGTGCACCGGCCACCGAGCGCTCCAGCATCAGCGCTGTGAGCAACGCCGCCGCCAGAACACCCGGAATACCAGCCGGGTATCCCATCGCTGCCGCAGCGATCGTGATCGCCGCGGCGCAGAGCGCCAGCAGCATCACGGGAGCGTGCAACATCATCATCACGCCGGACACGTCGTCGCCGGCAATACGGCGTGGATGACGAGCGATGACGTCGAGACGTCCGTAGCCGACGCCAAATTGCTGACGCAGGTAACCCCATGCGCCTTCGCGCCATCGATGCACGCTGATTGCGTCGCGGCAGAACGCCAGGCGGTGGCCGGCCGCCGTCAGACGGTAGCTGAGATCGTTGTCGTACCCGTACCCCAGCCGCTCGTCCAGCAGGCCGATCCGGTGGAGTGCGCTTGCCCTGTACGCGGTGTTGCCGGTGCACACATGGTTGACGTGGCCAGCCCGGATCCCGGCATAGCGCTGCTCGAGGTCTCGACCCATTACGCGCGCCCAGAACCCCGCCCCGGACCCCGTCACATAGTGACCCTGTGCCGCGACGACGTCGGGGTTGGTCAGCGCGGCGAGAACGGACGTCAGCCATCCGGGAGTCAGGATCACATCCTGATCGATCTGGCAGATGAGCGGATGCGCCGCTTCCCGAATTCCGCAATTGATTGCCGCTGCCGCCCCGCGCCCAGGTCCAGCGAGCACCCTGAGGCCGAGGACGCCTGCGGACTCATGACGCCGCAGCGCCAGCACTGACCCGTCCACGCTCCCGTCGTCAACCGCGAGGATCTCGAATGGCCGCCCGTCATGCTGTGCCGCGATGCCGTCGAGGACTTCGCCGAGCCAGCGGCGGCCGTTCAAAACCGGAAGGACGAAGGTGACACCCTGCCCCGCCACAGTGTCTGCGCCCCGACCATAGCGGTGATGGCCGCGGCGAGCTTCTCGTCGTCTCCGTATGGCACGACAAGTCCGCCGCCGACCTTACCGACGATCTCCCCGCACCCACTGTCGTGCGAGACGACGACTGGCGTGCCGCAGAGCAGCGCTTCGGCCGCGACGAGTCCGAACACCTCGTCACGTGACGGATATGCCACGACGGTTGCGGCGGCGAGCGCATCGAGGCGATCGCGATCGCGCAGGAGCCCGACGCTGACAGTCCGTGAGGCGAGGCCGAGGGCATGGGTGAGGCGTTTCAGTGCGGCGCCGGCGCCCATATCGTTGCCGGCGATCACAAGCCGCAGTTCCCGCTGATCGAGGCGCGCGAATGCACGCAGCAGTACGTCCACACCCTTCCGAGGGGTGAGCTTGCCCAGAAACAGAACGATCGGCGACGTGCTCAGCGCGTGGGCACGTCTGAAAGCTTCAGGATCCCCCGGGATGTCGAACTCCTGTTCGTCGACCGGGTTTGGAAGGACGGTCACGTTGTCGTCAGGAACCTGTAATTGCCGCAGCTGGCGGCGCTCCGCTTGTGTCACCGCCAGCACGCGCGCCGCACGCGAGAGCACATGTCGACCGAAAGTGACGTCGAATGCCCGCTTTGCGAGGAACCGCCGCTCGATGAGTGGGGCAGTGCCGTTGGGGGACACGACGTATGGCACACCAGCCTTCCATAGCGCCCGCGCCGCCATACACACGGGCAGGTTGCGGCACGCATGGAGGTGCGCGACGTCGAACGTCGCCGCAGTCGCGCGCAGATGCGTCGCCAGCCCCACCGGAGTAAAGAGCTGCCAGTGATAGGCGAGCGCATTGGACAGGTTTGGGAAAACGCGCACGTCAACGGCCGGATTCGCGTGGACGTCCCGATCCTCGGCAGGAAGCCGCGTGGACGCGTCGCAGGCATCGGTTGTACACACCGTGACGCGATGCCCATTGCGTGCGAGGCCGCGCGCCATCGCCGTGGCCACGCGCGGGATGCCGCCATATGCCCACGCCCGCTCGTAATACGGAACGACGTGCAGAATGCGGAGGGAAGACATGAAGACGCCGGTGCCGTATAGTATCAGGGTTCCCCAAAATGACTTCCGTGGCGACAACCCACGTCCCGGCGGGGCACGGGCACTTCGGCGGCCTTGTCTGGACCCTCATCCGCACCGATTTCAAAACTCGCTACCACGGCACCGTCGGGGGATTCGTGTGGGCGCTGCTGAAGCCTCTGACCATGTTCCTGGTGCTGCTCGCGGTGTTCTCTTATGTGTTTGCAAGCGAGCCTCAGTATCGTCTCGACCTGATCATCGGCCTGTTCCTGTACGAGTTCTTTCAGGAGGCGACGAAAAGCGGGCTCCTCTCGCTGCGCGCCAAGGGCTACCTGCTGACCAAGGCGCGCTTTCCGTCCTGGGTCGTCGTCGTCACGTCCGCGTCGAACGCGGCGGTGACGCTGGCTTTGTTCTCGGTGGTACTCCTTGTGTTTCTGGCGCTAAGCGGACGCGCCCCCACGGCGAGTGCGGTGGCACTTTACGCCGTGTACCAGCTTCATTACCTTGCCATCGTGACCGGATTTTCGCTGGCGGCGAGCGTGCTGTTCATGCGGTTCCGCGATCTCAACCAGGTGTGGGAGGTGGTGACGCATGCGGGCTTCTTCGTCGCACCAATCATCTATCCTCTTGGAATCCTGCCCGAGCGGATGCACGGCTGGCTGTATCTCTGGCCGCCGACGCCGATCATTCTCTTCTCGCGCAGCGTTCTAGTCGACGGCCGCGTCCCCTCGGCGCTTGCGCACGCGCTCCTGACCGTCGAGGCTGTGGGAATCCTCGCGATCGGCGCACTGGTGTACCGGGCCCGTGCACCTCGCGTCGCGGAGTATCTCTGATGGGGCCCGTGATCGAAGCGCGCGGGATTTGCAAGAGCTTCAGTATCCCGAGCGTGCGCCGCGAGACCGTCCGCGAGCATGCGCTCGACTTCTTTCGGCCGAGGCCCCACGAACGGCTGCGCGTGCTCGAGGATGTCGGCTTCGAGCTCAGGCGCGGCGAGAGCCTGGGCATCATGGGGCGGAACGGCTCGGGGAAGAGCACGCTGTTGAAGATTGTCGCCGGTATCTATGCTCCGGACGCCGGTACCCTCGCGGTGCACGCCCCGCTGACGCCGATTCTGGAGCTCGGAGTCGGATGGAATCCGGATCTCGACGCCATCGACAACATCGAGCTGCTGGGCACCGTGATGGGTATGTCGTTGCGCGAGTTGCGCACCGCGACGCAGGACATCCTGGCGTTCGCCGAGCTCGAGCGGTTTGCACACCTCGAACTTCGCCACTACTCGAGTGGCATGGCGGCACGGCTGGCCTACGCCGTCGCCTTCCGTGCCGTACGCGACGTCCTGATCCTCGATGAGATCTTCGCCGTCGGCGATGCCGGGTTCAAGGAACGCTGTCAGGGCCGGTATCGCGACCTGCACCGGGCGGGTCATTCGATGCTGCTCGTAAGTCATGAGCCACGGACGATCGCGACGTTCTGCAAACGGGCGTTGCTGCTCGACCACGGGCGCATCGTCATGGACGGTCCCTCGGCAGCCGTTGCAGACCGATACCTGATGCTGCTGACAGAGGCACCGGCGGAACACGCGCCGGCGGCGGCGATCTGATGGCGCCGCGGATTTCGGTGCTCCTGCCATGCTTCAATCACGGTGGGTACATCGAGGATGCGCTGGGCAGCGTCAGCGCACAGACATTCCAGGACTACGAGATCATCGTGGTCGATGACGGGTCCACCGAACCAGAAACGGCGGTTCGGCTCGCGGCGGTGCAGGCGCGCGGAACCACTGTCCTCCGCACGGAAAACCGGGGTCTGCCGGCCGCCCGCAATTACGCCGCCCGTCACGCGTCCGGTGACCTGTTCTGCGCCCTCGATGCCGACGATCGGCTGGCACCGACGTGGTTCGAGAAGGGGATGCGTCTGCTCGACGAGCGGCCCGACCTCGCGTTCGTGTCACATTTGCTCGAGACCTTCGGCGACGAGCACTGGCGCTGGACGCCGGAATCGTGCGATCTGCCCTCGCTGCTGGCGCGCAATACCGTCAATGGCGCCGCGCTCGTCCGCCGCGGTGCGTTCGGAGCCGTCGGTGGCTATGACGAGTCGATGCGTAGCGGGTGCGAGGATTGGGACCTCTGGTTGCGTCTCGTCGAGCAGGGCTATACGGGCGCCATCATTCCTGAAGTGTTGTTCCATTACCGGCGCCGGAACGATTCGATGAGCCGTATGATGACGGCGGAGTCGTCTTATGCGGCACCGCTCGAGCGGCTGATCGCATCTCATGAAGCCGCTTATCGCACCCACCTCGTCGACGTGCTCGTTTCGAAAGAGGCGGAGGCCGTCCAGCTGCTGCGCGAGGTTTCGGCCCTCACGCGCGATCGGATCACAGTGCTGGCACCGACGCTCGCGAGGGCGCTCGAAGAGCGTGCCGCCGTCAGCGCGAAGGCGGACCGCGTCAGGGCCGATCTCGACCGGGAATACCAGCGCGATCGTCTCGTCCTCCAGGCCGCCGAACTTCAGCGTGAGGTCGCAGCTCTCCGATCGTCGTGGAGCTGGCGAATCACGGCACCGTTACGTCGCGCCTACGGCTGGGTGCGCCGCTCCGCGTCGCCATGAGCCGCTCGTCCACCTGCATCGTCATCCCTGTGCGCGAATCGGCGCGTGGCCTCGTCCGCACCGCGGACAGTGCCGCTCGTCAGAGCCTGCCAGCCGGCGAGATCGTCCTGGCAGCAGCAGTACACGAGGCACGCTCGGTCGTCACCGATTCCGTCGGGGCGCGGCTCGACGCGCGCGTCGTGCGCGGAACCGGGACCGAGTCCACGCAAGTGAACGCCGCCGTCCGCGGCTCGGCCGCTGATCGCGTGGTGGTAGTACCGCCCGGATTCCGACTTGATCCCGGCTTCATCGCGTACTGCAGCGGCGTCCTCGATGACGATTCGAATGTCGCCGCGGTTGCGCCGGCGGTTCGCCTGCACGCCGCCGACGGTTCGGCGGGAAGACGCTGGACATGTCAGGCCGCAACACTCGAGGCCGCGTTTGCGGACCCGCGGAGCACGCCGCCGGTCCTGCTGGTGCGGCGCGAGCTCTGGGACGTACTCGGCGGATTCGACGAATCGCTCCCGGCCCTCGTCGAGTATGACTACTGGGTGCGGATTCTGGCGGCTGATAGTCGCGTGCACGTCATCGAAGACGAGCTGGTCCTGTCCGATGTCTCGGGTCGTGGCTTCTGGGAAGAGCAGTTCACGCGTCCCGATTACCTTGCAGCGTTTCGCCGGGTGATGGAGAAACACCGTACGATGCTGGCGGACCGCATGGCCGCGGTCCTGGTCGAGCGCGAGATTTCGTTCGGCCGGCTGAGAGATGTCCATCGCAGGATGACCCTCTCCCGTGACGAAGATCTGGCGGAACTCGATCGCCTGCGCGCCGATACCGCTCATCACCGCGCCTACCTGGCGCACCACCGCCGGGACGGAATCGACTGGGGCGATCTACGCCGCACGGATCCGATGAGCCGTGAGTGGGGATATGACCGGGGCGAGCCCCTGGATCGCTACTACATCGAGGCATTCCTCGCCGGTCACTCATCCGAGATACGGGGCGCCGTTCTGGAAGTACAAGAGGACGACTTCACGCGCCGGTTCGGAGGTCCGCGCGTCACGGCTGCCGACATCGTCGATCTTGACGAGTCGAATTCACGCGCAACGATCATCGCGGATCTGAGGCACGCCACTACATTACGTGACGCGGCGTACGACTGCATCATCCTGACGCAGACGCTGCACGTCATCGACGACGTGGGTGCCGTCCTGCGTGAATGCTACCGGTTGCTCAAACCCGGCGGGGTGCTCCTTGCGACGATGCCGTGCGCGAGTCGCGTGTGCCTGGAGTACGGAGAAGACGGCGACCTGTGGCGCATGACACCCGCCGGCGCCCGCGCACTGGTTGAGCGGGTCTTCGGCGCGGGACACGTTCAGTGCACGTCGTACGGCAACGTCCTCGCGAACATCGGGTTCCTGACCGGCGCGGCTGTGCACGAACTGCCGGAGCCCGAGCTCGACATTCTCGATCCGTACTTTCCGGCGCTCGTCGGGGTGCGCGCAGCCAAACCGCGTTCGGCCCGGGCGCGAGACCGGTCACACCGCGCGGTCGTCCTCTTGTATCACCGCATAGGGGATGGGCCCGATCCGCTCGAGATGAAGATTCCTGCCGGCGCGTTCAAAGAGCAACTTAGTTGGCTGTCCGGCCGGTGCCGGATCGTTGCGCTCGAGGAGCTGCTCGAG
>JAIVJE010000373.1 GCA_020200195.1 Acidobacteriota bacterium
GTCGTGTGTCTGCGGCTCGGGCCGGTCGCGGAGCGCCGCGGCGTCGCCCGCAAGCTCGCGTCCGAGTTGATCCAGCGCGCGGATACGTTGATGTACGACGCCAAGGGACGGCGGTCCGAGCACGTACACTCGACCGCGGTGCGCGTCGAGCACGGAGAGCTCTCCGAGATCCCGGGTGCGTTTGAAAAGGTCGCTGACGAGCGGCGGGCCGGCCCCGGTCGCCGCTGATTGATTGCCCGGCCCTCCCGCCGGGTGCTACACTTCACGGTTGCTGGAACCGATCTTTTACTCAGTTTCACCTGAGATTGCAGCATTTCCCCGTGCGGTGGGTGTAGCTCAGTGGTAGAGCGCCGGATTGTGGATCCGGAAGTCGCGGGTTCGATCCCCGTCATCCACCCCAGTCGCCTCGCCGCGCGCGCCGCCCGCATCGAGGGTGACGAGCCTCATCGAAGGCGCTGAAAGGACCGTTGACACAGCAGGATCTCGAACGCATCGCGCGCGCCACGCTGAAAGACTTCGGCATAACCCCGGCCGACCTCACCGTCGCCCCGGTGGAAGGCCAGCCCGGGCAGTGGCGCATCGAGATTCCCGGCGTGCACGGGATCCGGATCAAGTGCGGGGAGGGTTCGTCCCCCCAGTGGGTCCGGGAACAGATCTTCGAGCAGTATCTCGCGCAGCGCTAGCCGCGCGCCCGCTTCTTCGACGCGACGGCTTTCACCGGTTTCTCGAAATCGGCCTTCGCGGCCTTCTTTTTCCCTGTACTGACGCGATCAAGACTCTGGCGCAGCGCGTCCATCAGGTTCACGACTTTCGGTGGCGCTTCTTCGCTTGTCGCGACCACTTCTTCCCCGGCGATTTTCGCGTCGATGATGCGCTGCAGCTCTTCCTGATACTCGTCCCGGTACTCGGAGAGATCGAGCTGTCCTTCGAAGTTGCCGATCACCTGCTTGGCCAGCTTGATCTCTTCAGGCTTGACCTTCGAGGGCAGGCCGCCCAGTTCTTCGATGTTGTTCATCGCGCGCACTTCCCGGGCGTGACGCAGCGTGTACATGACGAGGCCGTTTTCTCTCGGTTGTACCGCCACGAGGTATTCACGGCCGTACAGCGCCAGCTTGCCGATGCCGGCCTTCCCTTTCATGCCCTCTCGAATGACGGCGAACGCATCGTGCGCCATCGCGCCGTCCGGCGCGAGATAATACGGGCGCTCGACGTAGATCGGGTCGATGGCCGATGCCTCGGTGAACTGAACGAGGTCGATGACGCGCGTCGACTCAGGACGCACCTTCGCGACATCCTCCTCGGTCATCACCACGTAGCGCCCTTTCTCGAACTCGTAGCCCTTGGCGATCTCCGAGATCGGAATCTCGCGCTCGCACTTGGGACACCAGCGTTTCTGCTGGATGCGCGTCTGGCACTCGGCGTGAAGCTGGTTGAAGCTGATGCTCGCCGCCGAATCCGTCGCCGGAAACACCCGGACCGGGATGTTGACGAGGCTAATCTTGAGGAACCCTTTCCAGGTCGGACGAGCGGCCATCTTTCAGTCTCCTTAACTGACGCGTCCCCTGATTATCGGTTCTTCGGCACATCTTCTCCAAAGTGCCAGGGTGCCGGGTGCGACACTATACCAGCGACGCCGGAGTTGCGGGTACAGCACTTTGGCACCTGGCACCCTGGCACCATGACCTTATGACTATGAAGTGGCGCGAGGACCCCGCCGGCGTGCGGCCCATGCTGGCGACGTTGGCTGATCCGCCGCTGTCGGGAGCCCGGCTCGTCTACGAGCCCAAATACGACGGAATCCGAGCGTTGATCGACGTCCCCCCGTCGCGAGACCGGGACAGAGGGCCGGGCGTGCGGGTGTGGTCCCGTCTCGGCAACGAGAAGACCTTTCAGTTCCCGTCCGTCGTTCGTGCGCTGGAACGCTTCGCGGCGAAGCTCCGCGGGCCGCTGCTTCTCGATGGTGAGATCGTCGCGCTCGACGATCGCGGCCGCCCCTCCGGCTTTCAACGTCTCCAGGGACGCATTCACCTGACCGGCGCGCAGGACGTCGCGCGGCTCGATCTTCGTCAACCCGTGGCGTTCATCGCCTTCGACCTGCTTCGAGATGGAGACGAGGACATCCGCGGGCTTTCGCTGACGGACCGCCGCGCGCGGCTGGTCACGCGCCTCACTCCATCGGCGGACGACACGATCCGCATCAGCGAACAAGCCATCGCCGACGGTCACGGGCTGGAAGCGCGGGCGCGCGACGAAGGATGGGAAGGGCTCATCGTCAAAGACGCGCAGTCGCCGTACCAATCAGGACGACGGAGCCCGGCGTGGCGGAAGAAGAAGATGGTGCGGCAGGAGGAGTTCGTGGTGGGCGGCTGGACCGAGCCGCGGCAGTCGCGTCACCATTTCGGCGCGCTGCTGCTCGGTGTGTTTGACTCCCCGGGGCAGCTGACGTATGTCGGCCACACAGGTACAGGGTTCGATCAGGCGGAGCTCGAGCGCATCTGGAAGCTCCTTCAGTCGCGCGAGACCGATCGCTCGCCGTTCGCGTCACGCTTCAAGACCAACGAGCCCGCGCACTGGGTCCGTCCCGACCTTGTCGCGCAGGTCCGCTTCACCGAGTGGACCGACGATCAGAAGCTGCGTCATCCGGTCTACCTGGGGTTGCGGGATGATAAGCGGGCGGCGGAGGTACGGAGGGAGCGGAGTGCACGGAGGAATACCAACCACGAAGACACGGAGGGCACTGAGGACATGGTGGCAGAGAAGAACAGCGCCTCGAGTGCAAAGAAAAAGAGTACTCCGCGCCCTCCGCGTCTCCGTGGTGATGACTTCTCCGTGTCCTCGGCTTCCTCCGTGATCTCCGCGCTGCGTGCGCTCGAGGACGCGCGGCGTGACGGCACCATCGAGCTGCCCGACGGGTTGCGTCTCGGCGTGACGAACCTGCACAAGGTTTTCTGGCCGCGCCACGGGCTGACGAAAGGTGACCTGCTGCGGTACTACCCGCTCGACGCCGATTACGTGGCGCTCGATCTCGACCCTGGGGACGAGACCCCTTTCGATCGCGTGCAGGATGTCGCGCGGTGGGTGAGGGACGAACTCGCGTCCCTTGGTGTGCCGGGCGTCCCCAAGACCTCGGGTTCGAGCGGACTGCACGTCTACATCCCGCTCCCTCCCGGGACGTCATATGAATCAGGCGTGCTGTTTTGTCAGATCCTCGCGACGCTCATCGCGGCCCGCCACCCGAAGGTGGCGACGGTCGAGCGCAAGGTGAAAGCGCGCGGGCGCGGCACGGTCTACATCGATTATCTCCAGAACATTCTCGGCAAGACGCTCGCGACCGCCCACAGCGCGCGTGCGAGCGAGTTCGCGGGCGTCTCCACGCCTCTCGCCTGGACCGAACTGGACGGCAAGCTGGACCCGCGGGAGTTTACGATTCTCACAGCGCCGGCGCGGTTCGAGAAGACAGGAGACTTGTGGGCCCGGTTGCGGACCGCCAAACCCGCGGACCTCGCCGCAGTCTTCAGGAAGTACGAATCGAAGCGACGGTAGGCTCTCGGCCGGCTGCCAGCGCGGCGAACGCTGAGGCCGCGTACTGGGCGAGAAGGTCCGCCGGGTCCCGGTACACGGCGACAGCACCGACCAATTCCTTCCGCGTCCAGCCGCCACACTCCAGCGCGACAATCGGAATGCCGGCGCTCGATGCCGCCGCGATGTCGTACGGCGTATCCCCGAGCATGACGGCCCGCCGGGTCTTCACTTCGGCGAGCGCGGCCTCAACGATGTCGGGATCGGGCTTTGAGTTGTCCGCGTCATCCGAAGACGTGCGGATCGAAATCAAGTCGTCCGCGGCAACGCGCGCGAGCAGCGCCTTCAGCTCGTCTTCTTTCGCCGAGCTGGCCACTGCGAGCGAGAGACCGTCGTTCAGGAACGCCTGCAGGAGCTCGCGGACGCGCGGGAAAGGCTGAATCTGCGGCAGGTACTTCTTCTTGAAGATATCCCCACGGCGGTCTCCGATGCGCACGCCCAGCGGCGAGTCCTCTGAGATCCCCGAAACCTCCGGCATCAACTTGTCGCCGCCCATGCCGATGCAACGGCGCACGCGGTCGAACGGGACCGTGATGCCCTCCGCCTCGAACGCCTCGACCCACGCGCGCGCGTGCGCATCGTTGCTGTCGACCAGCGTTCCATCGACGTCGAGGATCACGGCTCCGTTCGTCATGCTCTGAGCTCAGATGTCGCGCTAGATCGCGTCGTCGCCTTCCTCTTCTTCGTCGTCTTCTGCGTCGTCACTGTCGTCGAACTCGTCGTCGTCGTCTGCGATGCCGCGCACATCGTCGTCGCCGATGCCGCGGAGTCGTTCTTCGTTCGGATTGGCCCCGCCCGTCTCGTCGGGGTTGGAGGGTTGCCGCTCTGATCTGTCAGTTCTGTTCGCCATGGAGTCTCCTTTCGACCTGTCCGGACGCCCCGCAGCAAACGCAGTGCCACGCAGCCGTGCGCTATGATCGCGGGACGTGAGCAAACGCCACTTTCAAAACCCGGCAGAGGCCGCTGCGGCGTTCGGCGTCGGGAAGCTGAGCCGACATGTGTTCATCTGCATCGGTCCCGACTGCGTGGATCCTGAGAGAGGGACCGAAACGTGGGTTTACCTCAAGCGGAGAATGAAGGAGCTGAATATCGCGGGGGCTGACGGCCCCTGTTATCGCACGAAGTGCCAGTGCTTCCGCATCTGCATGCAGGGGCCCGTCTGCGTCGTGTATCCGGACGGGGTGTGGTATCGCGACGTCTCGCCGGAGAACGCGGAGCGCATCATCCAGGAACACCTCATCGGCGGGCGGGTCGTCGAGGATTTGTGCTTCGCGCGCAACCCTCTGTGCTAAGTCAGCGCGAGAGTGGTTGCGGAGTGAACGCGGTCGCCTGGATGGCGCTGAGGTGCAAGCCGGGAGCGATATTGGCGAACGCGACGTAGCGCGCTGCCACTGATTGGCCGTCGCGGCGCTTCAGGCAGTACCGACCTTCCTGGCTGCCGGATGCGATGAAGCTGTTCCAGAGTCCACGCGCGTCGGCCGTGCCGGGGGGCGTCAGATCCCAAACCGACAGACCGATGAGCTCGCTCTGATCGTAGCCCGTCAGTGCGCTGCTGGCACGGTTCGCGGCCACGTAATGCGCCGAATCGTCTGCGACCATCAGCGCGATCGATGCACGCGCATGTAATTGCGCACGAGCGATGAGGTCGGACGCCGCGGTTCGGAGGTCGGCCGCGCTCGGTTCCGCGCGGTCGGCGTGACGCACGCGCGCACACGCGTGACGGATGCGCACCGCCGCGGCCCGCAGATCCCTGGCGGCGACCGCATCCACCAACGTGGTCACCGCTTCGACCAGCGCCTCGGGGTCGACTGGCTTCTCCATGAAACGGGCACACCCAAGCGTCCGGGCGCGTTCGATCACTTCCGGCGACAGCGAAACCCCCGTGACCGCGAGAATGGGTGTCCGTCGCGTCGCAGGCGCGCGGTGAATCTGGGCACAGAGGGCGAGACCGTCCCCGTCGGGTAGCAGCCAATCCGTGACGAGTGCATGGGGACGCAGCGTCGAGACCAGCCGCACGCACTCTGCGACGGTGGCCGCATCGACAATGCGATAGCCGGTGAGCTCGAACACGAGGCGGTACAGCTCTCGCGTATCGAGATCATCGTCGAGAACCAGGACGAGTGGCTGGCGGGTCGTGTCCATTGAAAATATCGGAGAGGTCCAGAATAGCGAACTCCTACCGGTTCCGCTAGTAAGTTCGTTGTAACGATTTTGTCGATTTCAGGCGCGGCAACGTCCCACGCTTGCGCCGCTTGAAGCCACGCCGGTATGATGAGTGGTCGTTTCGGTCGGCCCGCTGGTACTTCACTGTAAGCGATTGATTCGGCAGGCTGCGCCCGTAGCTCAGCTGGATAGAGCGCCGGGCTTCGAACCCGTAGGTCGGGGGTTCAAATCCCTCCGGGCGCGCCATTAATGCTCGTCGTCGATCGCGCGTGCGCCCGTAGCTCAGCTGGATAGAGCGTTGGCCTCCGGAGCCAAAGGCCGCAGGTTCGAATCCTGCCGGGCGCGCCAGCCTTCGCTCGCCCCCTATTCATGGCGAGCTACGGCTGGCAGGCCATCCGAGCGCGCCGTAGTTCCGGAGGAACGAAGGTGGGCCGGGCGCGCCATTCGCCTCCGCTCGTGTTCCGGACGCGAGTTACGGCGAGACCAGATGTATTCCATCGCTGAGTACGGCGCCATGATCGCGGACACGGCGCGGATGGATGCATTCACCCGCGCGCTCCGTCGCGTCATCACTACAGACAGCGTCGTCGTCGACATCGGTACGGGGACCGGCATCCTCGCGCTGCTGGCATGCCAGCTGGGGGCGCGCCGTGTCCACGCCATCGAGCCCAACGACGCAATTCACGTCGCTCGCGCCGCGGCCGCAGCCAACGGCTACTCCGATCGCATCGAGTTTCTGCAAGCGCTCTCGACCGCAGTGACTCTGCCGGAGCGCGTCCATCTGATCGTCTCGGATATTGGCGGCCTGCTTCCGTGGCTGCAACACCATGTGACGACGATCGTCGATGCGCGAACGCGCTTTCTCGCGCCCGGTGGCACGCTGATGCCACGGCGCGATGTGCTGTGGATGGCGCTCGTAGAGGCCCCCGAGTTATACCGGCGCCACGCCGAGCCGTGGGACTCACGCGCGTACGGTCTCGACTTGACGTCCGGCCGACAGCAGACCATCAACACCTGGCGACCGTGCGCGATTACCGGTGACCACCTGCTGGCGCCGCCGATCAGAGTCACAGCGGTGGATTATGCCGAGATCACGCGGCCCAACCTGGATGTCGTCGCGCGGTGGACGGCCTCGCGCGCCGGAACGGCACATGGCTTTGGCGCCGGTATCGAACGCGTCCTGATCGATGCCGTCGGCTTCTCGAACGCGCCAGACCGCGAGGACCGGCTGCCGCCGGACGCGATCTATCGCCCGGTTTTCTTTCCCTGGTCGTCCCCAGTGGTCCTCGACGTTGGAGATACCGTCAGGGTGAAGCTCCGAGCAGTTCTTGTCGGGGACGACTACGTCTGGAGTTGGAAGACGCACGTACTCGAACAGGGGTTGAGCGACCGCGTGAAGGCGCGCTTCGATCAATCGACATTGTGGGGTATCCCGCTCTCGGCGACGGAGCTGCACAAACGTTCGGCAAGCCACGTGCCTGCGCTGAACGAAGACGGAAGCATTGTGAGCCTCACGCTCGAACTGATGCGGCGCTCGATGCCGTTGGGCGAGATCGCACGACAAGTTTCGGAACAGTTTCCGTCGCGCTTTCCCAATTGGCAAGGCGCCTTGACGTATGTTTCTGACCTCTCCGAACGCTACAGTCGGTGATCGGACGTCGTCCGTTCTCGAGGAGCTTGCCTGTCGCGTGCTGCGCGGCGATCCCGGCATAGGAACTGTTCCGTTCGATGCCGAACTCGAGTCTGCCTTCCTGCAGTCCGCGGACCTCCATGGCGTCCAGGCATTGCTCTGCGCCCAACTGCGGTCATCGGACTGCTGGCGCGGCTGGCCTTCGGATCTCCGTCGGGCCCTTGCAGCCGAGGCCGCATCGCAGACCGCGCTCGAGATGCTTCAAGCGCAGGAGACCGTCACTGTTCTCGAGGCGCTGACCCAGAGCGGGGTGAGACCGCTGCTCATGAAGGGTGCCCCGCTCGCCTATACGCATTACCGCTCCCCACACCTTCGTCCGCGCGGCGACACTGACGCGCTGATCCCTCGGGTCGAGCGAGAGACCGCAGGAAGTGTCCTGGCCGGACTGGGTTATGCGCGGCGTAACCTTACGAGCGGCGAGCTGGTCAGCTATCAGTACACCTGGAGCAGGCTCGATCGACACGGCATGACTCACGCGATCGATCTGCACTGGCGGGTCAGCAATAATCAGATGTTCGCGGAGGCGCTGTCCTACGACGAGCTCGCGCGCGGCTCAGTAGCTGTTCCACAGCTCGGTGGTCGAGCGCTAGGGCCAGTGCACGCCCTGCTTCTTGCGTGCATGCATCGCGTCGTCCACATCACGGCACCGTACTTCGCGGACGATTCGATCCACTACGGCGACCGACTGATCTGGCTGTACGACATTCATCTGCTTGTCAGTCAGATGCCGCCGCACGAGCTCACGC
>JAIVJE010000087.1 GCA_020200195.1 Acidobacteriota bacterium
GGGTAACAGCACGCGCGATTCGCGCATGGAGGCCGCACAGGACCATCGTCTTCCGCAAATTCTAACGCCCCACGCTTCTGGGTTTCGGACCGACGTTAACGTCGGCTGCTGCCGACAGTGCATCACATCCGATCTGTGAGGTCACGACCGAATCCCGGATGCGACCCAGCCCACGAAGTTGTGACTGCCAACTTCGCGATTCGGCTAACCGCGGTTGACAGGCGCATCGGTTCGGGAGATCGCGCATCGTAACCAGCGTCGCCGCAGCAGTCATCAGCGCGAACGGCAGCTCGCGATCGTTCAGCGCCAAAGGGTCGAGACGTCGGCCGACGCGAAGGGGGGAGCGTCCGTATGGCCGCGTCGTTCGCACACCTCGACAACCGAGTCGTGGTCGAGCAGCGCACTGACGCCCTCGTTCATCCGGCGTTCCAGGCTCGTCGAAAGGGGCAGAGCTACCGGTCGAAGGGGAGGCGGACCAGGGACCGAGAAACTAGCAGTATGCTAACCGCGGGAGGCCCCTCATGCTTCGTATCATCAGCGCGCCGAACTATTTGACGCCTGCTGTTCCAGTCTCGCTCTATGAAGCCCGCTCCGAGTGACTGGCCGCGCGTCAGGGAGGTGTTCGAGGCCGCGCTGCCGCTGCCGCCGGAGCAGCGCCGGGCGTACGTGGTCGCCGCCTGCGGCGCGGATCAGGCGCTCGCTGGTCGTGTTCAGGAACTGCTCGCCGCGCACGAGCGCGCGAATGGCTTTCTCGAATCCCCAGCGCTGATCAGGGGGGTCGTGACCACGTCGAACATGGAGGGAAAAAGGATCGGGCCCTACCAGTTGATGACGCGCATCGGCGCTGGTGGGATGGGCGAAGTCTACAAGGCGCGAGACACGCGGCTCGATCGCACGGTCGCCGTTAAGGTACTTTCGGCGCACGGCGCCCGCGATTCGCATGCCCGCGAGCGCTTCGAGCGCGAAGCGCGGGCGGTCGCGGCGCTGAATCATCCGCATATTTGCACGCTCTACGACATCGGGAGCGCTGATGATGTCGATTTCCTTGTCATGGAGTACGTGGACGGCTCGACCCTGCGCGGCCCGATGTCCGGCGCAGAGGCCCTGCGGCTTGCCCTGCAGATTGCGTCGGCGCTCGCCGCCGCCCATCGTCACGGCATTCTGCACCGTGACATCAAGCCGGGCAATGTGATGACAACGGCGAGCGGCGTCAAGCTGCTCGATTTCGGCCTGGCGAAGTCCATGCACGCAGAAGCCGATGTCACTTTCACGAGTGAAGGGACCGTCCTTGGTACGGTTGCGTACATGTCGCCCGAGCAGGCTCAGGGATGTCACCTCGATGCACGGTCCGACATCTTCAGTTTTGGCGCGGTTCTGTACGAGATGGTGTCGGGCAACCGGGCCTTCGGCGGAACGACGCCGCCGCAAGTGCTCAGTGCCATTCTGCGCGACGATCCGCCCCCGCTGTGGCCCTCCTCGCCGCTCGAGCCGATCATCGGAAAGTGTCTGGCAAAGCACCCCGGCGAGCGCTTTCAGGACATGGAGGAAGTCATACATGCGCTCGAGTTAGTTGGCGTGGCGCCGCGCCAACAGGCACCCTCGATTGCCGTACTGCCGTTCACGAGCATGAGCGCGGACGCGGACAACGAGTACTTCAGCGATGGGATTGCCGAGGAAATCATCAACGCGCTCACGCAACTCGAAGGCCTTCGTGTCGTCGCACGCACATCGTCTTTCTCCTTCAAGGGCAAGCCGGTCGACATCGGGGAGATCGCCAGACGCCTGAATGTGCGTCACCTTCTCCAGGGAAGCGTGCGCAGGGCTGCGGGTCGCGTGCGAGTGACGGCGCAATTGGTCGACGCGGCCCACGGCTTCCAGATCTGGTCCGAGCGCTTCGACCGGGAGCTTGCGGACATCTTCGACGTACAGGATGAGATCGCCCGCGCGATTGTCCGACGACTGAAGGTGGAGTTCGCGATCGCAGATGCGGCACGGCTCGTCAAGGTGCCGACCACGAACATGGAGGCCTACCAGGCGTACCTCAAGGGCCGGGCCATGCTGTATCGCCGGGGGCCCTGGATCGCCCCCGCGCTAGAGAGTTTCAAGAAGGCCGTCGAGCTCGACCAGGATTACGCGCAGGCGTGGGCCGGCCTGGCTGACGCCTACACTGTCCTCTGCTATAGCGGTCACGATCGCCCCGATAGAGTCATGCCGGAGGCGCTTGGCGCAGCGATGCGCGCTCTCGAGATCGATCCGGGATCGCCGGAAGCCCACAATGCGCTCGCATGCGCGTCGCTCTTGTGGGAACGCGACTTCAATAGAGCGGAACGCGAGTTTCTCCACGCGCTCGCGGTGAACCCGAAATACATCCAGGCGCGCTGTTGGTACGGGCTCTTCTTCCTGCAATGGACGGCCGCGCGCCACGATGAGGGTATCGCACAAGTCTGGCAGGCATTCGAGGCCGATCCGCTGTCTGCGTACGTCGCGACGGTTGTGTCGTTTGCTCTGGGCACGGTGGGCCGCGCTGAAGAGGCGCTCGGTTACGCAAAGACGGCCGTGGAACAGGACCCGCAGTCTTTTCTTGGCCGATGGGAACTGGCGATCGCGTATCACTGGAATGAGCAGTACGAAGATGCTCTCGCCGTGCTGGAGACACTTTGGGCAGAGTCGCCCAGCACTTGGGTGGCGATGCGGATCGTTCCGACGTATGCAAAAGTCGGTCGAGTCGACAAAGCGCGCGCCATTTATGACGAGCTATTGGCGCGCCGCGACCACGCGTATGTGCCTCCGTTCGTGCTGGCGGCGTGCGAAGCTGGACTCGGCGATCACGAAGCGGCGATCGCTTCCTGTCTTGCCGCTGTGGAAGCTCGGGACGTGTTGCTGGGACTCTTTTCGTGGCTCCCCGACCTCGAGCCGCTTCGTGCCGATCCTCGCTTCACTCGTCTCATGCAGCGATTCAACGCGCGACCGGCCGCAGGCCGGTCGTCAACGGGGTAACTTGGTTTCGCGCTCGGCGCGCACACGCCCCTGATCGCTTCCGGCCGTCAACAGTTCGCCGAGTACTTCGCCCACCAGGTAGGACGGGCGAGACGTGTTATAGGCAGGAATCTCCGGAAATACCGACGCGTCACAGACTCGAAGTCCGTCCAGGCCAATCACCCGGCATTCCGAGTCCACGACCGCCATTCGATCGCTCTCGCGGCCCATTCTTGCAGTACCGCTGATGTGATGACCGAAAGCCGAGTACTTCCGGACGTAGTCCTCGAGCTGATTGCGTGTCGCGTACGAAGGTCCCGGCAGCACTTCTTGCGTCTCATACTGGCGAAGAATCGCATGCGCCATCACATTTCGCAGCAGTTCCATGCCCATCGCAAGGCGAGTCAGGTCCGCTTCGGCCTCGTGCAGACACAAATCCACGACCGGCGGCTCGGTCGGATCCGCGCTCCAAAGCGTGATCTGTCCACGCGTGGGAGATGGCTTGACGCACTCGATCAGGAAGGTGTTGAACGTCAGTGGTTCCGTGGCGTCGACCTGAGACAGGAACTGGTCCAGATACGAAGCCTTCAGCGGATCGGCGTCGACCCAGCGTTGCGGATTCAAGTTGAAGTCTCGAAAGAACGCCGTGAAGACGTGAACGTGCAGATCCGGATGCATGGGGTTCGGAGTATCGAATCCGCTGAACCAGTCGATCACGAGAGGGATGTAGTTTTCGGTGAGCGATGACGGATCGGCGTTGGCGGCGTACTGTGCGCCGGCTTCGGCCAGAAATGTCGATTGCCACCTCCACAGTTTGTCCGGCAGGTTTTTCATGTGAAAAACGTGGCAGACCTCGACATGGTCGACGGCGATGCCGTGCTGGTTCAGATGGTCCTTCGGCCCGATGCCTGAGAGCATGAGGAGCTGTGGACTGTTGATGGCGCCCCCGCACAGGATGACTTCCTTTTTCGCCGTGATCATCACCCTGCTGGCGGTCTGAAGGTTGGACCGGTGCGCCGCATCGGCCTTGTAGGCGCGCGGCGCACCCAATACTTCCACGCCGACGGCCCTGTTCCTGTCGATCAGAACCCTGGCCGCGAGCTTGTCGGTCAGGATTTGCAGATTGTTCCAGCCAATGGACCTGGTCTTTTCGAGAGTCGGCAGGAGAAGATCGACGGCGGCATTCGAGCGACGGCCATCGTTGTGCACCTGCATGTCGCACCAGCCGATGCCCGCAAAGTTCTTCGGGTCGTTGTAGAAGTCGTGCCTGAATGGCATCCCGTGCTCCTGCATCGCGACGTGCAGCAGGTCAGGATGAAAGCCCCTCTCCAGTTTCGCGCGCTTGATATGCAACCAGCCGGTCTTGCCATGCACCGTTTCGTCGACGTACGGCACGTCGAAGTTCTCCATCTTCTTGAACACGGGCAGCAGTCGCTCATAGCTCCACCGCTCGTCACCTGTCTGACGCGCCCACTCATCGTAGATGAGCGGTGAGCCGCGGCCGTCGACAGCTGCGTGGTGGTTCGTGGAGCCCCCCAGACCTGTGCCCCGCGGGTAGCAGTAGTCCTTCCCGTTTTGTTTGGAAATGAATCCCCAATGACTCGGTGATGGGTGAGGGCCCACTGTCGCCGGCATGTCAAGAAGGAACGGGTACCTGGCTGCGGCGGCGATGGTCGGATCCGCGGTATTGTCCGGTCCTGCCTCGACGACAATCACCGAGCGCGTGCCGTCCTGGGCCAGTCTTGCCGCAACAACCGAGCCCGCTGCTCCAGCGCCCACCACCACATAGTCGGCTTCGTACCGCATGCGTGTCCATGCCTCCTGTGCTCAGGTCAGCGCAGAATCTCGTCGCAGTCCATCACGCACCGCGTCGCGCCCCTTAATCGCTGTGCGTGGCCGACTCGGCCCCCGCGACGATCGTTCGTAGAGCCATGCCCGGGCGGACGATCCGGTCGCGTTCGACGGTCGCGGTGGAAACACCAAGCGCCTCGGCCGCTTCGCTGACGGTGAAGCCTGCGAAGAATTTGAGTTCGACGACGCGGGAGAGGCGAGGGTCAAGCAAACATGAGCGCGCCGAGAGCCTCGTCGAGCGCGGCACATCGACACCTGGGACTTGGGCAGGTATTGCGTCGCTCGGGCTCACCAGCGTCGCGTCGCCCCCGCGTTTGAGCGATCTTCGTCTGCGCGCGGGGTCCACGAGGATCTGACGCATCAGACGGGCCGCCAGCGCGAGCAGGTGCGCCCGATCGCGTACGTTCATGCGATCAACGTGCACTAACCGGAGATAGCCTTCGTGGACGAGGACGGTCGTTTGGGGGATGTGGCCGGGAGGTTCTGTGCGGAGCCGCGCTCGGGCGACGCGACGCAATTCCTGATATACGAGTGGAATGAGGCGCCGGAGCGCCCCGGCATCCCCCTGCTGCCATGCCAGTAACATTCCCGTAACTTCTTCGGCGCGTGAGGCTTTTGCCATGAATCGTGCGACAGAGCGTACATCAACGCGCGGTCGGGCGTGTATTGGCGAGCGCACCGGCGGTTTATCCAGAGCGCCACGTGCTGCGGATGGTCGGACCCGCGGAACGGGATATCGATCGGCCGAGGCGATCGTGGACGCGGGCGACAATTCGCCGATGCGATGTCAGGTGACGGCCGAGAGCACGACTCATGAACTACTGCACCACGAACGGCACTATTGGCCCGATTGTGCTCGGAGTCGGAGCCGTTTAGAGACATCTTACATGAGTATGGCGGTCCAAAAGACCGCCGCCGCGATCCATGCAACATCTCGATCCATTAAGCGCTGATTTCACGTACACTTAGCGTCTACGGTGAGGTGGCCGAGAGGCTGAAGGCGGCGGTTTGCTAAGGCTGCCTGGAATCACAGAACGGGCCTGAAATCGATGATTTCAGGCCCGTTTTTCATTGGCAACTTGGTTGGCGTTGGGTGCCGGATGATGGGTGTCGGACCGCGTTAGGGCACACTGGCGGGCACACTTGGGCCGATCCTCGAGCACCCGAACCCGGAGCGTTACGCCGGCCAGCGCATCTTCGTCGTTCAGCGAGACGAATACGTGTATCTGGTACAGTTCGTCGAGGACGAACACACGGTCTTCCTGAAGACGATCATCCCGAGCCGGAAGGCCACGAAGGAGTACCTCGGTGAAGAAACCGACGACGAAGCCTGATGCCGACGAGAAGGAGCTGCTCGAGTCCATCGAGCGCGGCGAGTGGAAGTCCGCCGCCGGAGGTAAGCGTGAGCGGGCTCGCTACTCGCGATACGCCAAAGCGACGTTCCGCAAGGACCGGCGGCTGAACATCCGGCTCTCGAGCAAGGATCTGGAGGCGATCCAAAAGCGAGCGCTAGCCGAAGGATTGCCCTACCAGACCTTGATCTCGAGTTTGCTGCACAAGTATGCATCGGGCCGCCTCAAGGAGATCTGAACAGTCTCAAAGTCCGCGAGCGTGAGCGACTGCGACGACCCGCGAGACGCCGGAGTCCGAACGCGCCGTCCACGTAGCCGAGACTCAGTTGCGAGAATTGCTGATTCGGTGATCTCCGATTCCTGATTGCGGTTGCTGAAAGGCTATAGCACCGTCGTCACAATCACAACGTCAGTCAAGAGCAGCCAGCCCGCGAGCCCGGCCGCCTGCACCGCAAGCGTCTTCGGCTTACGTTCTGACGTCCAATGGTTGCGCGCTGCGAAGAACAGCAGCAGCACCGCCAAGGGCATGGCGGCAATCACCCACAGCGTAAAGACGGGGGATGGCTGCGTCAGCATTCCATACGCGCCAACGGCATGCCGCGGCAACAGCAGCGCGATAACGGTCCAATCAATCCACCTCGCCAGCGCCATGGCTGCCGCACTTGCAGGAAGCAGCAACGCGAGCGCGATAATCCCGCTCCCGCACCACGACGAAATGTACAGGCTCCACGTCGTCAGAAGCACGATGCTCGCCGCCAGCGGCCAGAACGATGTGCGGGAGATCTGTGGCGGCGCGAATACGAACCAGGGCAGAACCACGCCGAGCACGAGTGCAAGGACGAGCACGACGCCCGCTTTCACCGCCCATTGCTGCGCGCGCGGCACGGGCAGCATCGCCTGCGATTGGAGCATGCCGAACTGCCGCTCCTGCGCGCTCGCGAGAGATCCCATGACCAGCGGTAGCAGCGCGAAATACAGCATGCCGACCGCGCGCATCGGGAATTCCCTGGCGAACTCCAGGTTGAGCCGGCCCGCCACTGTCAGGCCGGTCCAAATGAGGGCATACACGGCGACCATGGCAAACGTCATCTGCTGCAGACGCAGTTCCTTCTTCGCGAGCATCCAGCGCGGCGGCCGGATCGGATTGGCGTCGGTCACCGTGAACCATCGCGGCAGGCGCAGTTCCTCTCGCCCACCCTCTGTGTCCTGCAGGCGGATGAACGATCGCGCAGACAGCACACCTCCGGCCACCGCGAAGATGCCCATCGCCGGCATCCAGACGGCGAGGGCCAGCGCCTCGGCGGCAGCCGTCCCGGTGCCGTAGATGATGACGCCGCCGAGGAGCGCGAGGAGGTACGTCGTCCCCGGAAGGCACGCCGTGAACACCACGCCCGCCATCTGACTCCGCAGCCGCATCGTCATATAGGGCGCGACACAAAAGCCGCCGATCAATGGAAGGTACAGCGTGGGGTATCGCGGAAAGTTCCCGAATGTCGCCGCAAGCGACTGGAACAACACGACCCTCGCGATGAACCCGAGTGCCACCAGCATCACGGCGAGAACCGACGCCTTGGTCAACAGCACCGACGATCGGCTGCACGGCTGGACGAGCAGCGATGCCAGCGTGCGGTTCGTGAATTCATGCCCGATGACGTGCGCGCCGAGCGCGAGCGATCCCACGATGTACGCGAACATCCCCAGGGGGAATAGCGAGTGCATCCCTGTGCCGCGCAGCAACGTGTCGGCACCGATGGTAAAGGCCGCCGCCGCCCACACCGGGAGCAGCGCGCGGAATTCCTTCGACGCGAGCGCCGTCAGCGGGCCGTTCATGCCGTCACACCATGCGGTTGAAGGGTCGTCACGAAAATCTCCTCGAGGCTCTTCTCGTGGCGCGCGCGCGCAGCGTCGGCGTCCAGCGTGAGCACTTCACGCCCGCGATCGATGATCGTGAACTGGTCGATCAGCCCTTCGAACTCAGAAATCAGGTGCGTGGAGACGAACACGGTCCGGCGACCGGGATCGGCATCCTGGTACGCGCCGATCACGGTCCGGATGAACTCGCGGCGGACGATCGGATCGAGTCCCGAGGTCGGCTCGTCGAGGATGAGCAGTTCGGGCTCGGGGCAGATTGCAATGACGAGCGCGAGCTGCGTGCGCTGGCCTTTCGAGAGGTGACTCGTCTTCTGGCGCGGATCCAGTCGGAACTGCTCGAGGAGTGCGCGCTCCGTCTCGCTGTTCCACTTCGGGCGAAACGACGCGAAGTACCCAAGGGCGTCGCGGACCGTCATCCAGGGATAGAACGCGACGTTGTCGGGGACGTAGGAAATGCGCGACTTGACCGCGACTTCCTCGCGCGCGGGATCCATCCCGAACACCCGCACCTCTCCGCTCGTCGGACGCAGCAGGTTCAGCAGGCACTTGATTGACGTCGTCTTTCCGGCGCCGTTCCTGCCGAAAAACCCGTAGCACCGGCCCGCCGGCACCGAAAGGCTCAGCCCGTCAACGGCGTCGGTGCGTCCGTAGCGGCGCACCAGGTTGCGGATTTCGATCACGGGATTGTTGTGGGTCATAAGCATTCAGGAGTTCGCCGCGCGGCGCTTGTGCTCGAGCGCGTCGAAGCGCTCCTCGGCGACACGCAGGAAGTCCGCCTTGTCGATTTGCAGGTGGTGCGCCTGGATGACCGCGCCCTCGAGCGTTTCGGCGACCAGCTTCCGGCGCACCTCCTTTTTGAACGGCGAATGGTTCGCGCGAACGAAACAGCCTTTCCCGGCGATGGTCTCGATGACGCCCTGACTCTCCAGCTCCGAGTACGCCTTGGCGACCGTGTTCCGGTTGACGCGCAGTTCTTCCGCGAGTGGACGGATCCCCGGCAACGGTGAGCC
>JAIVJE010000374.1 GCA_020200195.1 Acidobacteriota bacterium
GGGCTTCTCGCATCTCTACGTCCTCTGGGTGTTCGACCGCGCCTCCGGGTACGACCTGCTCGCGACTCCTCCGACCTCGACGCGGGCGCATGGCGTGTTCGCCACGCGTGCACCCCGGCGGCCGAACCCCATCGGTCTGACCGTCGTCACCCTTCTGCGCCGGGAGGGCGCCAAACTTCATGTGCGTGGTGTCGACATGCTGGATGGGACACCGGTGCTGGACATCAAACCGTATCTGTCCAGCATCCCGGTCCAGGAGTTGCGGCGCGGGTGGCTGGACAGCGAATCGCTGATGCCACGCGGTCAATGACGGGCTGCTGCGGCTCTGCAGCGCGTCGCGCAGGGATTAAGGGAGCGTCACACCGTCAGCAGCCGGAGCGCACAGATTCTCGCGTGCTCAGCGGCGGCGACGCGAATCTCCGTGGCCGGATCGTTCTGCATCCGCGCGCGCAGCGACTCCAGCATCTCTTCCGCGGTCAGTCCCGTCGCGCAGATCAGGAAGACGTAGCCGAAGCGGGCTTCGTACTCCCGGTTCGCCTTGGCGAGCGCCGCGAGCACGTCGTCGGCCGCCCCCTGCACGCCCGACTGTTCTCGCTGCGACAGATCGCGCGTCGTGGCGAAGCGGTCGCGCAGCGCATCGCGGTCGCCGATGCGGGGATGATGGCTGAACGCGTCGCGCCAGTCGTCTTCCGACAACGCAAACCACTCTTCCCGCGCTGCCGCCAGAACCGCATTTGCCGTCCCGAACGGCCGCCGCGCACACATGCGCTCGACCCACTGTGGCGCGGCGCAACACGTCCGTAGCCATTCGGCGGCCTCGTCCCCGGTCGCCGCGTCAATCCGGCGCCAGCGTTCCATAGACCCGCAGGCGGCTGACGCCTCCGTCCGGAAAAATATTGAGCCGGACGTGGGACGCGGGTCCGCCGGTGACCAGCTCGCTCGAGAAGTAATGACGGCGATCCGCCCGGAGCTTCGTGCGGGTCAACAGCTCGGTCCAGGCAGTAGAGGCGGCCACTTCGAGCCCGGCGCCCGGCGCAAAAATGGCGTCGAGCGATGCGCTCTCCGGATAGTTTCCCTTGAAATGATTCGTATCGATCTCGACGCGCGTCACGATCCCCGGCGTGCCCAGACGGACAATCGCCCAGTCGTACCCGGGCCCGCGCCGCCGGCGCGTCTCCCAGCCATCCCCCATGTTGGCCGCCCGGCCGGGCATGATCACGTTGTCCTTGGCACCGAAGTGCATGTCGCTCGCCCCAAGCACAAGGCCGCCGTGCTCAATCGCGGCGAGATCCACCGGGCGACCTGCACGGGCGACGCGCTCCCAGTCGACGACGGCGTCGCCATAGACGCGGAGCCGCGCCACACCGCCGTCCGGAAAAATGTTCAGCCGCACGTGCGTCCACGGGCGGTCGTCATCGACGGCAAAGAAATTATCCCCGTCGCCACGCAGCGGGGACTTCGCCAGTAGAGTGGTCCACGGCGCGCCTTCGATACCACACAGGACGCGCGACAGCGGCCGGGCGGTATCGACCGCATCGACTGAACAATGTGACGGATAGTTGCCAGTGAAATGACTCGTATCGACGTTGACGCCGCGAATTCGTCCGCGCGTGCCGAGCGCGACGACACACCAGTCGTGGCCGACCGTGCGGCGTCGTCGGGACTCCCAACCGTCCATCCATTTGCCGCGCGAGGTGAATCGTCCCGGAATGAATATCGCCGGCGCCGGCTTCAGCAGGTTCGACTTGGGCGCGAAGAACTCGTCGTTCGCGGCAATGGCGCGCGCGCCCAGCCGTTCCGACGCGAGGTCCGCCAGAGTGGTGAACGAGGGGGTGCTATGATCGGCGCCCACGCGGCGGCCCTGCCTTTCCCTGGAGCTCGAGATGCTGGCTGACACGGCCTACGGAAAATCCGGCGTCCGGCTGGTCCAGGTCATCCGGCGCGGCGACCGTCACGACTTGCGCGACTTCACGGTGGCCATCCGCTTCGAAGGCGCCTACGACGAGTCGTACGTGACCGGAGACAACAGCGCCGTGCTGCCGACCGACACGATGAAGAACACCGTCTACGCCCTGGCGGCGCGCGGGCCGGTCGGCGAGCCGGAATCGTTCGGCCTGTCGCTCGCGCGACACTTCCTCGAGCGCAACCCGCCGCTGCGTCGAGCCACCATCGACATCGCTGAACATGCGTGGGGCCGCATCTCGGTGGGCGACCGCGACGACGGACAGGCCTTCGTGCGGGATCGTCCGGATACGCGATCGGCGCGGATTGAGATGGACCGGGCGCAGATCCGCGTTTGTGCCGGCGTCACTGACCTGTCCATCCTGAAATCGTCGCACTCTGCCTTCGACCGGTTTCCGCGTGATGAGTACACCACGTTGCCAGAGACGCGCGATCGGCTGCTCGCCACGTCGCTCACGGCAACGTGGTGGTATCTCGAGCCCGACATCGACTTCGGGCCGGCCTGGCGTGTCGTTCGCCGGACGCTGCTCGAGGCGTTCGCCGAGCATCACAGCGAGTCCGTGCAGCACACGCTCCACGCGATGGGCCAGGCGGTGCTCGATTGTGTTCCCGCGGTCGCTGATATTCGTCTCGTCATGCCGAACAGGCATCATCTGCCGATCGATCTCTCCCGGTTTGGAATGGAGAATCGCAACGAGATCTTCGTGGCGACTGCTGAGCCATACGGCCTTATCGAAGCGACCGTCACACGTGCGTGACCCCATGATTATAGTGGCCGTCCCCCGATGACGTCGCTCGTCGTGCGCAGCGAGCGTGCTGTCCTGCCGGACGGCGTGCGTCCCGCAGCGATTCATGTGCGGGACGGCAGGATCGCCGCCGTGGCCGCGTACGCCGAACGCGTCGCCGGCGTGCCCGAACTGAATGCCGGGGAGCTGGTCGTGCTGCCGGGGCTGGTGGACACACACGTGCACATCAACGATCCCGGCCGCGCGGACTGGGAAGGGTTCGAGCACGCGACGCGCGCAGCGGCCGCAGGCGGGGTCACCACATTGGTGGACATGCCGCTCAACAGCATTCCGTCCACGACGACCGCTCGGGCTCTGGAAGCCAAGCGCAGCGCCGCGGCCGGCCGGTGCCATGTGGACGTCGGCTTCTGGGGCGGCGTAGTACCGGGGAACGCAGATGCGCTCGACGCGCTCGCGCACGGCGGCGTGCTCGGTTTCAAATGCTTCCTGTGTCCGTCGGGTGTGGATGAATTCGAACACGTGTCTGAGAAAGACCTGCGGGAAGCGATGCCGGTTCTCGCCAGGCTCGGCCTCCCACTGCTCGCGCACGCCGAATTCCCTGAGCTGCTCGGGGACGACGGCCGTGCAGGCGGCGCGGACCCGCGCGTATACGACACCTGGCTGCGTAGCCGCCCACCCAGGGCAGAGCAGGGCGCTATCGACATGCTCATTCGACTGTCGCGCGAGTTCGGCGCCCGCGTCCACATCGTGCATCTCGCCTCGGCCGACGCGATTGCTGCGCTGCGGGTATCCCGCGCCGCCGGCGCTGCCGTCACGGTCGAGACGTGCCCGCATTACCTGACGTTCGCGGCCGAGGAAATCCGTGACGGTGCGGTCGTCTTGAAATGCGCGCCGCCGATTCGCGGCCGCGGCCACCGGGAGGGTCTGTGGCAGGGGCTCGCACAGGGCGACATTGACCTGGTGGTCACCGATCACTCACCGGCGCCGCCGTCACTCAAATGCGTGTCCACCGGCGATTTCCTGCGCGCGTGGGGCGGAATAGCCTCTTTGCAAATTGGATTGCCGGCGGTCTGGACGGCGGCGGCTGATCGAGGGTTTGCGATCGAGCGGCTCGCGCAATGGATGGCGGCCGCACCGGCTCGACTCGCGGGGATCGACCGATCGAAAGGTGCAATCGCTGCCGGACGCGACGCGGATCTCGTGATGGTCGATCCTGATGCGTACACGACGATCGACCCGCTGACGCTGCATCACCGGCATAAGATCACACCGTACGCCGGTATGCGGCTCCGAGGTCTGGTTCGGCGGACGCTGCTCAGGGGTACCACGATCTTTCACGAGGGTGACGTGAGCGCCGCGGCATCAGGGAGGTTCGTTAGGTGCCAAGCTTCGCCAGGTGCCGGGACGCTGAGGTCCGGCTGAAGCCGGACACTACAACTGAGGACTCTTCACGGTGGCGTCCGGCTGAAGCGGGACTCATATGCAAACTCGATCGCTGAGCGCCCCATCTCCCGCGCCTGACGGGGCGTTCGAGTAGAATCCGCGGCGGGCCATTCACACCGATGAGCGCCATCACGACCCACGTTCTCGACACCGCGCGGGGCGGACCGGCCGCAGGTGTCCCCGTCGTGCTCGAGCGCGGAGATGCCTCTGACGTGTGGCAGCTCGTGGGCCGTGGTGAAACGGATGATGACGGTCGGCTGCGTACGCTGTCACCTGCGGATACGGAGCTGCCGCCCGGTGTTTACCGACTCATCTTCGACACCCGCAAGTACTTCGAGGCTCTCGGCATCTCTTCCTTCTACCCGCGCATCGTCGTGGTGTTCGAGACGTCCGCGAATCAAGGGGACTTCCACGTGCCGCTGTTGCTGAATCCATTCGGATACACCACGTATCGCGGATCGTAATCAGAACACTCACATGCTGCGCAAACGCGACCACGGGGCTCTGACGTCTGCGGATCTGAAGCCAATCCTTCAGCGCCTTCGCGCGACCAATCAGTCGATCGCACGCGCGTTCCCGGGCGACGCAGGTGAGCGTCAGCCGGTGCACACCGTGTATGGCGGCGCGCACCTGTTCAAAGCCGACTCTGCGCCGAAACTTGGCGCGCTTGCGATCGCCGCACTCGACGAATACGCCGCCGACGATGAGACATTCGCACGCGCGTTCGTGCCGGGCAACGACAGAGCGCTCGCCACAACCGTCCGGTCGCGCGTCATCGAGAAGCTCCGTCGAGAGCCGGTCGAGGATTTCCGCATTGATTTCGAAGACGGTTATGGCAACCGTTCCGACGATGAGGAGGACAGCCATGCCCGTTCGGCCGCAGAGCAGGTCGCCCTGGGTCTCCGATCGAAGACGTTGCCGCCGTTCATCGGCATTCGCATCAAGCCGCTCTCGAGGGAGCTCCACAGCCGCAGCCTCCGAACGCTGGACCTCTTCGTCACGACGCTGGCCCGCACCAGAGGCGCCCGGATCCCTCCGAATTTCGTCGTCACGATCCCCAAGGTCATGGCGCCCGGCCACGTCTCGGCAGTCGCGCGCGCCTGTGCCGCCTTGGAGCGGCGCCTCCGGCTGACGCCTGGCGTACTCAGACTCGAGCTCATGATCGAAACGCCGCAGTCCATCCTGGCGCCGGACGGATCGTCGGCGCTGCGCGGGCTGGTGGTGGCCGGTGACGGACGAGTGTCAGGCGTACACTTCGGCACCTACGATTACACCGCGCTCTGCGGGAT
>JAIVJE010000375.1 GCA_020200195.1 Acidobacteriota bacterium
CCTCTTCAACGGAATCTATCTCGGAGCGAGGGGCAGCGCCGCCAGCCAGACGACCGACAGCGTATCCAAATAGACTGCGGCGGGCGGTCGAACAAGGGGCAGGCGCCGAACGCCTGCCCCTTTGTTTTATCGACGCTTGCGCGACGCGCCGGCTTTCGTTTTACCCTTCCCGCGGGCGCTCGCCGTACGCTTGCGGCCTCTCGATGCGGTCTTGCGCTTGGCGGAGGATGCTTTACGGGCGGGGCGCCTCGCCTTGGCGGCGCTCTTCCCCGTGACGGCTTTGCGGGCCCTGCGCGCGGCGACCTTGACCTGCCGCCGCGTTTGTTTCACGACGCGGCGAACCGTCCGGCGGACGGCCCGGCGGGGCGTCGCCGTACTGCTCGCGGCCTCCGCGGCTGCGGTCCCGACCGTTCGGCCGGCCGACGTCGCGGCCTCCGCTGCGCGCGACGCGACGGAGGCGGCAGACTGCGCACCCTCCACCACCGTCCGCGTGGCGCTCCCGATGGCGCCGCCAACCACTTCCGCCGCGTCGTTCAGCGGATCCGAGGTCCTGTGCTCCCAGTCCCGTTCATCAGCCATTGACTACCCCTCTCAAATGGGTGATCGGGTGATCGGGTGATCGGCGATTGAATCGACGATCGCGCAATTGGCGATCATCCGATTGCCGATCCACCGATTCCCAATCGCCGATCACCCGTTCACCCGATTCCAGTTGCCGATCACCCGATCGCGCGATCACCCGATTCTTCCTCATTGCGTTCGCACCGGCGGAGGCGCAGGCGCCGGCATGTCTTCCTTGCTGAATCGCGGCAGCATCTCGTCGCGCATCGCGAGATGGTACAGCGCCGCCGCGATCGCGGTTGCCGACTTCTTGACGTCCTCTTCGATGATGCGTTCGTACGTGTCGAGATTCGTGTGCCACGTGTACGTGCCGTACTCGATGGGATCCTGCCCGAGCCCGATCCCGGGGAGTCCCGCCGCATTGAACGAAGTGCTGTCCGTCCCACCTGAACGCCGGCTCTTCGTTGCGGTTGCACCCATCACACCCAGGTCCTCGAAGGGCGCGAACGCCTCCCGGAGCACCGTCGCCGCCGCCGGCGGCCCGAACACGCTGGCTCCGCGGATCCGGCCGGTGCCCGAGTCGACATTGAAGTAACCGGCGAAGCTCCCGTAGGCCGGCTTCTGATTCTCGAACGTGCCGAAATGCTGTTGTACGTACGCCTTCGAGCCCAGCAGACCCTGTTCCTCACCGCCCCACAGCACGACGCGGATCGTGCGTCGCGGTGTAACACCGATGGCCTTCAGGATGCGGGCCGCCTCCATCATGACTGCGCACCCGATCGCGTTGTCGGTGGCACCCGTTGCCGCATGCCAGGAATCCAGGTGTCCGCCGAGCATCACCACCTCGTCTTTCTTGTCGGTACCGGGGATCTCGGCGATGGCGTTGTACGAGGTGCGACCCTCGGGGTACGAGCGATTCACGATCGTGAACTCGAGTGTCACGGGCATGCCGTCGGCGAGGATCCGCGAGACACGGCCGTAATCCTCATTGCGCAGGACGACGGTCGGAACCGTTTTGGCGAGATCGAACGTCCGGTTGCCGAACGCCCGGATCTGCCCATGGTCGCGGCCGGCATCGTTTACCCGCAGCGCGGCCCCGCCGGAGACCAGCATTTCATCGACACGCGTTCCCACTGCAGTGGTACTCAGGCGCCCGTCGTTTTCGGGCCGCGCCTCCGTCACGACGTTCGGGGGAGGTCCCTGCGGCGTCGGGGCCACTGGATCGTAGGCACGCCGCACGTCCTCGTAATCCCGACGCAATGGCGTTTTCACGATCGTGACCGGGACCGCCGCGTGCTTGCCCACGAGCACGATCCGTCCTTTCAGGGACGTGGAGGGTGTCCACGCGAGGACCTCGCCGACCAGGCTGTCTTTGACTGGCGACACGATGAACCCGGAGAATCGTTCGTTGAGCCACCCGTCATGGCCGAAGTCCCACGGTTCGAGATGCGCGTTTTCGAGGCCCCACTCGCTCAGCTGCTTGATGGTCCACTCGGCCGCCGCCTTGTGATTCGGGGATCCGGTCAGCCGCGGGCCGTGCAGGTCCGTCAGGAAGTGCAGAGTCCGCATGATCCGGGAGTTTTCCCGAGCTTCCTGCCGGATTCTGGCGTTGATTTCATGATTGATGCGCTCCGGCGCCCCGGCCGGCGCGGCGCTGGCCGCCAGCGTGAGCAGGGCGGCTGGAACAAGCTTGAACATGAAAACGCTCCGTGAGGTGGTCGGCCTTGTGCGGCATATTAGCAGAGTGCCAGAGTCCCGGAGTGCAGGTTCTGAAGTGCACTTGCGTTCGCGCAGAACCAGTCGTGGGGAACCGTTCGTGCGGAACCCCTTCGAGCGGAACCATCTGCGCGGAAGCCTTACGTGACTGAGTTCATCTACGCGACTCCCGTGCTCGACGAGCTCGCACGCCATGGCCTCAGACCGCTGCCCTCCACGCCGCCGCAGCAGCTGCGAGACGCGGTGCGGGATCTGTACAGGTACGAGATCAAGCGCCTGCGCAGCGAGCTGATCGCCAGGCGCATCCAGAAGGTCGATTACGCGGGGCACGTGATTGCGCTCCGCAGGCGGTACCCGCTGCTGTCGGTTCCGCTCGAGCTCTGGGCAGAGCGCAGTCCGGGCTCTGCACATTCCGCGTAGTGTCCGGCTTCAGCCGGACGGTGTCGTGGGGTCCGGCTAAAGCCGGACGCTACATCCGTGACCCCTCCGCGCGCCTTCGATTTGTGATGTCATACGGCTATGCAGGACTACGAGAAGCTGGGGCTCTTCTATCTCGGACGACGGTACGATCTGGCTGCCGGGAAGGCGACGCAGGAGCCTGTTCTGTACGACTCGCGCGACCTGGTCACGCACGCCGTGTGCGTCGGTATGACCGGAAGTGGAAAGACCGGTCTGTGTCTGTCGCTGATCGAGGAAGCGGCCATTGACGGCGTGCCCGTCATTGCGATCGACCCGAAAGGGGACATCGGCAACCTTCTGCTGACGTTTCCACGGCTGAGCGCCGGCGATTTTCGTCCGTGGATCGACGAAGACGAGGCGCGCCGCGCCAACGTGCCGCCAGACGAGTACGCGGCGCAGCAAGCGCGCACCTGGGCCGGCGGTCTGGCCGAGTGGGACCAGGACGGCGCGAGGATCGAGCGGCTCCGCCGGTCCGCCGAATTCGCAATCTACACGCCCGGGAGCCGGGCGGGGCTGCCGGTGTCGGTTCTGAGCTCGTTCGCCGCTCCTGCGGCCGGCACCGAGGACGGAGAAGACCTGGCGGAGCGGGCCGGTATCGCCGCGACCAGTCTGCTGACGCTCGCGGGCGTAGACGCCGCGCCCCGGAGCCGCGAGCACACGCTTGTCGCGTCGCTCCTCACGACGTCGTGGCGCGACGGACGCGACGTCGATCTCGGTGCCCTCATCCAGCAGGTCCAGACCCCGCCGTTTTCGAAGATCGGCATCGTGGACCTCGAGTCGTTCTTCCCCGAACGCGAGCGCTTTGCGCTCTCGATGAAACTGAACGGATTGATCGCGGCGCCGGGCTTCGAGCAATGGATGGACGGCGCACCGCTCGAACCCGCCAGCCTTCTGTACACCGCTGACGGCCGGCCAAGGGTCGCCATTTGTTCGATCGCGCACCTCGGCGACGCGGAGCGTATGTTCTTCGTCTCCTTGTTGCTGAATCAGATCGTCGGGTGGATGCGCGCGCAGACCGGCACCTCGAGCCTGCGCGCGGTCGTTTACATGGACGAAATCGCGGGTTACTTTCCGCCTGTCGCGAACCCGCCGTCGAAGCCGCCGCTGCTCACCCTCTTGAAACAGGGAAGGGCATTCGGGCTCGGAGTTCTGCTCGCGACGCAGAATCCGGTCGACCTCGACTACAAGGGTCTGGCGAACACCGGCACCTGGTTCCTGGGCCGTCTGCAGACTGACCGGGACAAGCAACGCGTGCTCGACGGACTGGAGGGGGCCGCAGGAAACAGCCTGGATCGCGGCGAAACGGACCGTCTGCTGTCCGCGCTCGGCAAGCGGGTGTTCCTGTTGCACAACGTCCACGAACCCGCCCCCCTTGTGTTTCAAACGCGATGGACGATGTCGTACCTGCGTGGCCCTTTGTCGCGAGATCAAATTCGCGCGCTGACGAGCGATCAGAGCCGCACAAGCGGGGCGGGCGCGCCCGCTCGCGCGACGTCCTGTATGCCGCGTCAATCGCCGACGGTCCCGTACCGGTCGACTGGGCGTCCGCGACGCGCCTCGACGTGCCGGTGTCGGCGTTGCGCAAAGAGGCCGAACCGGGCGCAACGTATGCTCCCGCGCCGGCCGCGGCCCTGCAGACGCGCAACTACAAGGAGTGGGAAAAGGCGCTCAGCCGCTGGCTCTTGTCATCCGAGACCGTCGAGCTCTGGCGTCACCGCACATCGAAGCTCACGTCGCGTGGCGGTGAAAGCGAGCGGGACTTCCGCGTGCGCGTGCAGGACACGCAGCGGGCCGCTCGCGACGAGGCGGTCGAGGACGTGCGCCGGCGCTACGCCGCCAGGCAGGCCACTCTCACCGAGCGGTTGCGGCGCGCGGAAGCCTCCGTCACACGCGAGTCCGAACAAGCGTCGCAGCAGAAGGTGCAGACCGCTGTGTCGCTCGGCGCGACGCTGATCGGCGCGCTGCTCGGGAAAAAGGCGGTGAGCACCGGGACGCTGGGCCGGGCGACGACCGCGGCGCGCGGTGTCGGACGCAGCCAGAAGGAAGCTGAGGACGTCAAGCGCGCGACCGAGACGGTAGATGCCGTACGCGCGCAACAGCAGGCGCTCGAGGAGCAGATCGAGACCGATGTGCGCGCCATCGCCGCACAGTTCGACGCAGGCGTCGAGCTCGAGCGCATCGAGCTTGCGCCCAAGAGAGGGCAGGTCGCCGTCCAGTTCGTGGCGCTCGGATGGAGCCCCGATGCTCACGAGCTGACGTCACGGACTTCAGGTCCGAGCGCGTGACGTGGCGGTTCCGGATCAGACCCGCAACGGTCCTGGTCGCGCTTGCCGTTCTGGCATTCGGCGGTTCTGGCTGTCGCGGTTCCGAGCTGGATCCCGCAGCCGCGCGCCCGACATCGACGATCGTCCGGTCCTTGACGCCGGCGCCGGGCGCGCTGGCGCTGCCGCTGCGCGACGGCTCGGTGCGCTTCGCCGTCATCGGCGATTCGGGACGTGGCAACGCGCCGCAGCACGCCGTTGCCCGGCAGATGGTTACGTGGCGCACCCGCTTTCCCTTCGATCTCGTCCTGATGCTCGGCGACAACATTTACGGCCCGCATCGGGCGGATGACTACATCCGCAAGTTCGAGGAACCCTACGCTCCCCTGCTCGCGGCCGGCGTGACCTTCTACGCCGCGATCGGCAATCACGACGATCCCGGACAACTCAACTACGCCAAATTCAACATGGGCGGAAAGCGGTATTACACCTTCCGGAAGTCCGAACGGAGGCTGGCGGGGCTGGCCGGCGCAGGCGTCCGCTTCTTTGCGCTCGACAGCCGCTCGTTCGACACGGAACAGCTCGCGTGGCTCCGCGACGAACTGGCCCAGTCGGGCACGGCCTGGAAAATCTGTTTCTTCCATCACCCGTTGTACACGTCCGGTCGATATCGTGCCGGTGCTCGCACGCTGCGTCTGGCGATCGAACCATTGCTCGTTGCAGGCGACGTGGATCTGGTCCTGTCCGGCCACGAGCATTTTTACGAACGGATTGAGCCCCAGCACGGGATCACATACTTCGTATCGGGCGCCGCCGGTTCGCTGCGCCGCGGGGATATCCGGCCGTCAGGCCTTACCGCCAAGGGTTTCGACACGGACTACCACTTCATGTTGATGGAGATTGCGGGGGCTGACCTGTTCTTTCAGGCGATCAGTCGGACGGGTGAGACCGTGGATGCCGGCGTGATTACCCGTCCGGGGTCGTGATGGCACTGGCCGGAGGACACGGGCCGCCCTCGCGGATCTGACGAACTTTGTCCTGAAATGCCCTGACCCACGCGCCCGCACCGCGCGCTTCGGCGCTCAGGCTGTCGTGCTGGATGACCCGCGAGTGCGTGAACAGGTCCGTGAGCTGCTGGTCTGACAGATGTTCGAGCATCCCGAGTAGCATCCGCCGTCCTTCTTCGGAGATCTGACGGTCGGTAAACGTGGCGCCAGCAAACGGCATGGCCTTCATGCTGACGCGGCAGGCGCGCGCGTCCGCCCATATCGGCGTGTCGCGCCAGTTGTGCAGGTCGAGCTTCTTGGGTCCGAAGGTCGCGCCGACGTCCTGCACGACCGCCACCGGCGCGGTACAGGATCCGTCGGCCACCTGGGCCCCTGGTGGGCAAATGAGCCGCTGATTCTCAGGCTTGTTATCCCAATGCGCAAGAAGGACGGCGAGCAGTCGGAGCGCGTCGACCTCGGCGCGAGAGGACCCGCCCTTCGCCGGATCGATCCGATCGAGCTCGTACCATCCCCAGCCTTGATTGGGTATCGCTTCGATCCTGATTCCCTCCATCCTCCGCTCGACGACAGCAGGATCGAAGTCCGTCGCTTTGTCGTAATTGATGCCGCCGGCCAAGCATGCCGAGCGGATACGGATGCGTTCCAGGCAGCGAAGCGCCTGGAACGGGAATGGCGGACATCCGAAGCAGCGGACCTTGCGGACGACATACATGCGGTCCGCCGCGAAACCGAGCGCGGCCAGCAGACGCGTCGTGGCGACCTCGGCGTACAGCTCCGGGTTGGCTCCGCCGTATTTGACCTTCAGGATTTCTCCACCGGGAGTCTGGCAGTAGAACTTCGACGTCGTTCCCCCGACCGGGTCGAGCACGAACCTGCACGACACGTCGTCGGCATGGCTGAATCCCCCGGGTCCGGGCGGGTTGTTCGCAAGGTCGGCCTGGCTGACCGGCACCAGCGGCTGTTGCCACACGCGCGCGGCCTCCAGCGCGCGATTCCGTCGTTCGGCCTCGCGCTGGTTCTCGGCAGATCCAGGGGTCATCTTCGTGCCGACGGATGCTTTGGCTTCCCCCACCGTGCCTGGGCCAACATCCTCCTGGCGTCCCCCGCAGGCACCGCTCGCCGCGACGAGCAGCAAGACCAGGGCGATCTCCGTCGTCACCGGCCCGCGCAGCGCAGGACGAGCGGGGGAACTCGTCTCGTCCGGGTCCGCAGAAGGCAACAGCACGAGACCCATCATATAGAGCAGCAGGGTCAGGAAAGCCACGTATCCCGTGGCCGGTGCATTCGGCGTGTAATCGAGCGTGCCGAGCGTAACGCCCTGCATCAGCGCCGTCAGCACGCGCTTCAGCGCGCCGCTGCCGGGAGCGTACAACGTCTCGAGGACCACGAATCGCAGCACGAACGCCGAACCGAGCAGCACGAGCACGCTGCGGAGGAACCCGACACGCCCGGTCCCAGCGGCGCCGAGCGTCAGCACCTGGACCAGAAAGAACGTACTGAACAGGACGTGGAGCAACCCCATGTCCGGTGTCACCAGATTGAAGACCTGCGCGGTCGCTGCGAACAGCGCGAACAAAACCACCAGTCCGGACAGGTTCTCGAGCGCGGTTCGGTCCGAGTGCATCAGGCGCACCAGGGCCAGCGCGCGGCTCCTGACCAGCGCGCCGATCAGCAGCATCGCGAGCACCAGCGCGACGAGTTCGGGGGGCTGCAGCCGCACGCCCCCGGCACCCATCCGCAGGCCACCCAGCAGCGCAACCGTCAGGAAAATGGCGGGCAGCCCGAACGCTTCGCGGAGCACCGTCATTTGCGAGGCCGCACTATCTTCAGCGGGTTGAAGTCGGACACGTCCCGGGTGACGCCGCGCTCGAGTTCCGCCTTCAGCTCGTCCGCACTTCGCATCCCCAACGTTGCGTCGTCGACAACCAACCGATTTCCGGGCGCGAGCGCAATCGCCCTGTCGACCGCAACAATGCCTTTTCCAAAGAGGACGTTGTCGTTGTAAAGGCGCCCCCACCCCTGGCGATAGTAGGCGTAGGCGATGTAGAACTGCGTCCGCGGGTCGCGCTGGGCGGGATCGGCGCGCTCGAAGGCTGCGCGCGCCTCGACGAATTGATCGCGCTTGAAGAACGCGAGCCCATCCGCGAAAGCCTGCTCGTCGATTCGGTACGCGCCGATCCCCGACGCCAGCCCACCGGTGACCTGGCCGACCGACTGGGGCTGCGTGGCATACAACCAGACAATCAGCGCAGCATAGCCAACCGAGAGGGCGAGGCCGGCAGCGCGTAACACAGGCCGATGATACCTTCGCCGCGCTTTTCGGTTGCGCTCTGCGCTGCGTGCCTGTAGAACTCTGCATATATAGATTTCAATTCGACGGAGGGCCGCATGTCGCCGCGCCTGAACCTGACCTATCCGACTGCTCTCGTGCTCCAGGCGCTTGCCCGGGGGTTCCATCACGGCTTCGACATCATGGACGCGACCGGTCTGCCGAGCGGCACGGTGTATCCGATCCTGCGACGGCTCGACCGCGAAGGTCTGTTGGAGTCGCAATGGGAAAAGCCGTCGCTGGCGCAGCGTGAACAGCGCCCGCCACGCCGCTACTACGAGATCACCGAGGCGGGAGAGGGAATGCTCGCCGAGGCGGTCGCGCGGTACCGCGCGCTGGATCTCGCCGTCGCGCGCCCCGCGCGCCGGCCGAAGCCCTCCAGCGCGTAGCGTCAGCCTGGAGCCCGTGCCGTGCAACGAGACCCGATAACGCTGCGATGCTGCCACGCGCTGGTGCGGCTGTGCAGCATCGTGGTTCCGGCGCACGCTCGCGACGAGTGGCGTCGCGAGTGGTACGCGGAGCTCCACCATCGGAGCGGCACGCCTGATCCCAAACACCGACCCGAATTGAGGACCCAGATGGATTTACTTCGTCGCGTATTCGGTGCGCTGCCCGACGCTGCATGGCTCCGCCGGCAGTTCACCGCGGATGCCGAGATCGCGCAGGACGTACGCCACGGCGTCCGGATGCTGCGCAAGTCCCCCGGCTTCGTGATTCCCGCCGTCTTCATCCTGGCACTCGGGCTTGGGGGCACCGTCTCGATCGCCACGCTACTCGACACGCTCCTCTTCGAGCCGTTGCCGTACGCGGACTCCGATCGCATCGTCACGGTCTGGCAGCAGCCGATGGAGCGTCCGGAAGACCGGGAAGATGTCGCGCCGGCAAATTTCATCGATTGGCGCGAGCGCAGCCGCTCGTTCGAGTCAATGGCCGCCGTCATCCCGTACTCGCTCGACTACACCGGTGGGGGCGATCCCGAGGTGTTCTTCGGCGCGCAGGTGACGACCGGCTTCTTCGAAGCGATCGGGACGACCCCTGCGATCGGCCGCACATTCCTGCCAGAGGAACACGTGAAAGGCGCCCGCCAGGTCGTCATCATCAGCCATGGCTTGTGGCAGCGCCCGAGCGCATCACGGCAGCCGTCGTGCCGCTACGCGAGCACCTGATGGGTGAGGTGCGGCTGCCGCTGTTCGTCATGCTCGGCGCTGTTCTGCTCGTGCTGGTCATGGGGTGTGCCAACGTCGCAAGCCTGTTGCTCGCACGGGGCATGGAGCGGGAGCGGGAGTTCGCGATTCGCTCGGCGCTCGGCGCGGGCCGCGGCCGATTGGTACGTCAGATGATTGCCGAAAGTCTGATGCTCGCCGCACTCGGCGCAGCGGCCGGCGTCGCGCTCGCGTATTGGGGTGTGAACGCCATCGTGGCGCTGGCGCCCGCAGGCGTGCTTCGTCTGCACGATGCCACGATCGACGGCCGAATCCTGGCGTTTGCGGCTGCGTTGACGTCGGTTACGGCGCTGGCGTTTGGTCTGTTGCCGGCGCTTCAGTTTTCACGGCCGGAACAGGACGCGATGCACGAGCGGCAGGGCGGCGCACCACGTCGTCGCGTCCGGCGGGGGCTGGTCGCCGCCGAAGTTGCGCTGGCGCTGGTGCTGCTGACGGGGGCGGGACTCCTCATCCGCAGCTTCGAGCGGCTCCTCGCGGTCGATCCTGGTTTCTCGGCGAAAAACGTCGTGGCGCTGCAGGTCTTTGCCTGGGACCGCAATGGCCGCCCGGATCGCACACGCGTCTTCTTCCAGACGACCATCGATCGGCTGCGCACGTTGCCCGGCGTGCAGTCGGTCGGCGCAGTATCCGCCATGCCGTTCATCACGGCGAACATCGACATCAAAAGCTCGATCGCGGTTGTCGGACGACCGCAGATCAGTGAACGGGAGCAGCGCGGCCAGTGGCAAGGCCAGCCGCACGAGGTGGAAATCGTAGGTGTCGTGGGTCAGATTCGGCATGAGGGGCTCGACAGCGCACCGCGGGCTGAAGTCTTCGTCCCGCTCGCCCAGGTCCCGTTTGCGTCGATGACGTACGTGATGCGCGCGCAGGGGGACCCGGCGGGCCTCATCCAGGCAGCGAAACGCGAAGTGTGGGCCGTGGATCCATTGCAGACCTTTTACGACACCGTCACCGTGGAGGGCCTGGTGGATGCATCGGTGGTGCGCCAGCGCTTCAGCACGACGCTGTTGTCGGCGTTTGCGCTCATCGCGCTGATCCTGTGCGCGACCGGCATCTACGGCGTGATCAGCTTTACGACCGCGCAGCGCACACGCGAGATCGGGGTGCGGATGGCGCTGGGGGCGAGCGCATCCGAGATCCGTGGCATGGTGCTGCGCGAGGGAGGCATTCTGATCGCGATTGGTGTCGTGCTCGGTCTGGCCGGCGCGTTCGCCAGCGCGCGGTTCATGCAGTCATTGCTCTTCGAGGTCAGCCCCGGCGATCCGCTGACGTTGGGCGCCGTGTCCCTGCTGCTCGGCGGCGTCGGGCTCGCGGCCTGCTACATGCCCGCACGCCGCGCCACGCGGGTCGATCCCCTCGTGGCGTTACGGGTGGAGTGAATACGTGCAACGTTCAGGGTGCGACGTTCAACGTGCGGTGCGACGCGCGGGGTTCGACGTGTGAGGTGCACGGTGCACCCGGCAGGTCGCACTTGGCACGTCGCACGTCGAACCGAACATTGCAGGTTGAACACTGCACGTTGAACATTGCACGTTGAACGTGTCCACCTACCGAAGCTCCACCGCCATAATCTGCTTCCGGTCCCGCAGGTAGAGCGTCGAGCCGCTCAGAGTGGGGGCGGTCCAGGATTGGCCCTCGAGCACGGCGGCTTTCGCGTGAACGAGCAGCCCGGTCTCGCCAGGTGTCGCGATCGCCAGGTTATCGTCCTCGTCCAGGATGATCAGTTTGCCGTCCGCCCCGACGAGCGTGGCGCGCCCCACGCCGCGATCGCGCCAGAGCATGTCGCCGGTATTCACGTCCACGGCAGCCAGCGGCGCCGAGCCGAAGTCACCGTTCGACGCGTAAATCCGCGAGAGGTTCGAGAGGTTCGACGGAGGGTCGAAAGGAGAGCCTATCGAGCCTCGAGCGAAGTCTGACGTGCTGAGAGGCTGACGGGGCGGCCGTTGATCGATTCGTACTCGTAGCGGACTTCGAGTCGTGACAACCCGGCGAGTTTCACTTTGGCGATCGATTCGGTCGAGACTGGGACGCGGACACCGTCGAGGCGTTCGTATTGGCGGATTACGTTGACGAGGCTAGTCCAGAACGAGGGGTTTTTCGCGAGCCGTCCTTCGACGCGCAGCAGCTCGCGGCCATCCTGGCTGAGGACCATCCGTCCGTCTACCAGCAAGACGTCCTTGCGCTTCGGCTTGATCAGGACGTACCGCAGTCCGTCGCCTTTGTCTGCCGCCTCCTCGAACTCGTAGTTGGCGAGAGTGAGTCCGGCGAGGTCGGCATCTCCACGTGCGACCAGTTCCTGTTCGCGCTTGAGCAGCGGCTTCAGCACCCGGTCGCGGACTCCATCGGATCCGCGCTCGCTGACGATCTCATACCGGAAACCGCCGGCGTCGAGCTCGGTCCACGCCTCGAGCCACCCCTCCTGATTGAAACGCTCGCTGCGGGCGTGCATGCGGCGGTAGGCACGGTACTGGGTCACCGGATCCTCCTGCAGTGCCGGTAACCGATGTGCTGATGAGGTCGCGGCGCGTGACGTCGCAAGTGGCGAACCGTCGAGCCCAATGGCCAGGAAGAGGGTCGCCGCCACGGCCCACAGAGGCGTTCCGCGACCTACTTTCGGCCACCGACCCTCCGGTCGCCACGTTTGCTGCGGCATTGCACGCTCCGCAGGGCGGGACGCAAGAAGCGTGCTCAGGGGGGTAGCCCGGCCGTAACGACGGTTCGACGGACGGGAAACAGCAACCACGCCAGCGCCAGTGCGGCCGCGCCATACTCGAACGCCATCACACTGACCGGTACCACCCAGGCGATCCGCAGCGCTGGTACCGACCAGATCAAGTACACCGGGAGCACACTTACACTCCAGACCATCAGCGGCACCGTCGCCGCGGATACCAGAAACGGCGTGAAATAGAGCAGGTACCAAGGGTAAATGACCGGCGCGCACGCCAGGGCGACGGCCATGGGCCAGGCCCACGCCGCAGGGTCCGTGATCGGCAGCCGCCATCGTGCCCAGACGGCAATGGCAAGCCCCAGAAGCACAGCGATCGCCGCAGCGACCTGCGGCGTCGAGGCGGCCGCGACGATTGGGAACACCGGCGCGTTGAAGCGGATGTGGGCAACGACGTTGGGAACGGCGCCTAGTGGCAGTAATGCGGTGGTCATG
>JAIVJE010000376.1 GCA_020200195.1 Acidobacteriota bacterium
TATATCGCAACCGGTGAGCCCAAAGGGTCGCAAGTGTTCGTGCGCTGGATGGACGCCGAAGGTGCGGCATCGCAGGTCACGAGGATTGAACAATCGCCGTCCTTGACCCCGACAGCATAAATCTCCGATTCCCGCCACTGATACGCATCGCTGCGCAGTCCGCTGAACAGAATGCTCCGGCCGTCGGGCGTCCACTCGGTGCCGGTGTGATTGTGATTCCCCGTGGTGAGCTGGCGTGGGGTTCCACCGATCGCAGGCACGATGAAGATGTGACGGTAGCCGTTGTCGATGAACCCGGTCCGATCACTCCGGTAGTTCAGCCGCTCGACGATCCGCGGCGCCTCCGTCCACTTGGCGCCTGATGGCGTCTTGGGCATCTTGATCGGCCAGTTGTTGCGGTCTTCCACGAGCGCCGTGAACGACAATTGTGTTCCGTCGGGAGACCAGGCAACCGAGGACGGCGATTGTTCAATCCTCGTGACCTGCGATGCCGCACCTTCGGCGTCCATCCAGCGCACGAACACTTGCGACCCTTTGGGCTCACCGGTTGCGATATACGCCAACCGATCGCCGCTCGGTGACCAGCGCGCGCCGGAGCCCTTCACCAGGTACCTGTTGCGGCTGCCGTCCGTGTGCATGATCCAGAGTGCGGACTCGCGCTTGTCGTTCATCTTGTCAACCCAACCGCGGGTGTACACGATTTGCGTCCCGTCCGGAGACAGCTGGGGTTCCGAAACCGACTCCATGTCCATGAACGCCTCGAGCGACAGGCGATCGGTTCGCGGCCTCTCCTGCGACGGTTGGCCGCGTTCGAGCGTTCCGGCAGGCAGGCCGACCGAAAGACAGCCGACGATGACCGTGGACGCGGCGATGCATGTCATGGTGGTTCCTTTCGAAAGACCGCTGCGAAGCTTACACCCGCCGTGCGCGGCCGCAAAACGTGCACGGCATGGGAATTGTAGAATTGCCGGGCGATCAAGTAACGCCGCGGAGTGTGGATGCAGATCTGGCCGGGACAGCCCTACCCACTGGGCGCCACGTTCGATGGCGTCGGGACGAATTTCACCCTCTTTTCTGAGGTCGCGGAACGCGTCGAGCTCTGTCTATTCGACGACAGCGGTCAGGAAAGCCACGTAGACCTGCCCGAGCAGACGGCGCTGTGCTGGCATGGCTATCTGCCCAATGTGCAACCTGGCCAGCGCTACGGCTTTCGTGTGCACGGCCCCTGGGCGCCGGATCAGGGCGCGTGGTGCAATCCTGCCAAGTTGCTACTCGATCCCTATAGCAAGGCGATTGACGGCTCGTGGAACTGGAATGAGGCGATGTTTCCCTATCAGTTCGCCAACCCGGAGGATTCCAAGAACGATCTCGATAGCGGCCCCTTCGTCCCGAAGAGCATCGTCATCAACCCGTTCTTCGACTGGGGGCACGACCGCAGGCCGAATACGCCCTGGCACCGCACGATCGTTTACGAGACCCACGTCAAGGGATTCACGAAGACCCACCCCGACCTCCCGGAAGAACTCCGCGGCACGTATGCCGGAATGGCGCATCCGATCTCGATCAGGTATCTGCGGCGACTCGGGGTGACCGCGGTCGAGCTCCTGCCCGTTCAGCAATTCGTCCAGGACTCCACGCTGCTGGATCGCGGGCTGCGCAACTACTGGGGCTACAACTCCATCGGCTACCTGGCGCCGCACCACGAGTACGCGCGCGGCCAGCGCGGCGGACAGGTACAGGAGTTCAAGCAGCTCGTCAAGGCGATGCACGAAGCGGGCATCGAAGTCATCCTCGACGTCGTCTACAACCACACGGCCGAGGGGAACCATCTCGGTCCGATGCTGTCGTTCAAAGGTATCGACAATGCCGCGTACTACCGCCTGATGCCGGACAATCGCCGGTACTACATGGACTACACGGGGACCGGCAACACGCTGAACATGCGGCACCCACACGTGCTGCAGCTGATCATGGACAGCCTGCGCTACTGGGTCCTCGAGATGCACGTGGACGGCTTCCGCTTCGACCTCGCGGCCACGCTCGCGCGCGAGTTGCACGACGTCAATCGCCTGTCGTCCTTCTTCGATCTGATTCAGCAGGATCCCATCGTCAGCCAGGTGAAGCTCATCGCCGAGCCGTGGGACATTGGAGAAGGGGGTTATCAGGTCGGCAATTTCCCTCCGCTCTGGTCCGAATGGAACGGTAAGTACCGTGATACGGTCCGCGACTTCTGGCGCGGCAGCGACCAGACGCTTGCCGAGTTCGCCTATCGCTTTACGGGCAGCTCCGATCTGTACCAGGGTTCCGCGCGCCAGCCTAACGCCAGCATCAATTTCATCACGGCGCACGATGGGTTCACGCTCCGCGACCTCGTGTCGTACAACGAGAAACACAACGCGGCAAACGGCGAGGACAATCGCGACGGCGAGAACCACAACCGATCGTGGAACAGCGGCGAGGAGGGGCCGACCGGGAACCCCGCCGTGAACGCGTTGCGCGCGCGCCAAACCCGCAACTTTCTGGCTACGCTGCTCCTGTCGCAGGGCGTACCCATGATCCTCGGCGGCGACGAGCTCGGCCGGACGCAGAACGGTAACAACAACGCGTACGCCCACGACAACGAGCTCTCCTGGTACGACTGGTCGCACGCCGACACGTCGCTGGTGGAGTTCACGAGCCGTCTGATCCGCCTTCGTCATCGCCACCCGGTATTCTGCCGACGACGATGGTTTCAGGGACGCCCGATCCATGGGTCGCAGGTGAGCGACATCGGATGGTTCACGCCCGGTGGTACCGAGATGTCCGAGGAGGATTGGCAGGCGGGCTTCGCCAAGTCTCTCGGCGTGTTCCTCAACGGTCGCGCCATTCCCACGCCGAACGAACGCGGCGAACAGGTCATCGACGACAGCTTCTATGTGATGTTCAACTCCCATCACGAACCGGTGGAGTTCAGGCTGCCCGAGCAGAAATGGGCAGAGCAGTGGGCCGAGCTCCTGAATACCGCCGCGGACACCGACTTTCTCACCGAAGAGCAGCTCGGGCCGGAGCACGCCGCTGGGAAGACCATGCAGGTTCAGCCGTGGTCCCTGATTCTGTTGCGGAGACTGTCGTAGATGCCGTCTGGCGGCGCTCCAAGACGAGCCGTCGACGCCGACGGTCCTATCCAGCTGCACTACGTCGATGCACTCGGGGCACGCCACGAAGCGCCGCGCGCGACGATCGAGGCGATTCACAAAGCCATTGGCAAGGGACAAGGGACAAGACACAAGGGACAAGGGACAAGGGACAAGGGAAAAGGAAAGGAAGGAAGGGCGAAGGGCAGCCGACCAGTCAGGGTCGTGACGGTCGGCGAGCGCGTCAGGCTTGGACCCGCAGAAGTCGTGCTCGAAGACGGCACATCGATCGCCATCGATGACGAGTTGCCCGCCACGCTGCCGGCCGGCTATCACGACCTCCTGCGCAAGGACGGCGCGCGCGAGCGCTTGATAGTCGCGCCGCGAGCCTGCTTTCTGCCGAGCGACTTCCGGGCCTGGGGCTGGGCGATCCAGCTGTACGCCGCGCGCTCGCGGCGCAGTTGGGGCATCGGCGATCTTGCTGACCTACGCGCACTTGCGCGATGGACAGTACCGGATGGTGCTGGGATCGCGCTCATCAACCCCCTTGCTGCCTCTATGCCTCTCCTGCCGCAGCAGCCGAGTCCCTACTTCCCCTCCAGCCGGCGTTTCCGCAGCCCGCTGTATCTGCGCGTGGAAGAGGTCGAAGGGGCCCGTGAGGTGGGCGGGATCGCGGCACTTGCCGCCCGTGGCCGCGCGCTCAACGCCGAGCGTCAGATCAACCGCGACGCGGTATTCCAGCTCAAGTTAAAAGCGCTCGAACGGATTTGGCGTCTCGTACGCCGGCAGTCGCATCCCCGCTTCGAACGATACCGCGCTGAGCAGGCCGGCGGTCTTCGCACGTTCGCGATCTTCTGCGCGTTTGCCGAGAAGTTCGGGTCGGGTTGGCACGCCTGGCCGGCGGCGCTGCAACACCCGGACGCCGATGCCGTGCAACGCACGGCCGCGTCTCCGGCGCTGGCCGACCGCGTGCGGTTCCACGAGTGGCTGCAATATCAGATCGACCGGCAGCTCGAGCGCGCGTCGTCTGTCGTGCCCGTGATGCAGGATCTGCCGATCGGATTCGACGCCGACGGTGCGGATGCGTGGGCCTTTCAGGACGTGCTGGCGCAGGGGTTCAGTGTGGGCGCCCCACCGGACGAGTTCAACACCCGCGGGCAGAACTGGGGGCTCCCGCCGTTCGTGCCGGACAGGCTCCGGGAGGCCAACTACCAGCCGTTCATCGACACGATCCGCGGCGGCCTCGCACACGCCGGCGGTCTCCGCATCGACCACGTCATGGGGCTCTTCCGTCTCTTCTGGATTCCCGACGGCATGGAACCGCGCGACGGCGCTTACGTGCGCAGCGCAGCCCGCGACCTGCTCGCGATCGTCGCGCTCGAAAGTCAGCGGGCGCGCGCGGTGATCGTCGGAGAGGATCTTGGTACTGTCGAGGAAGCGGCCCGCGCCGACCTGTCCGACCGGAAGATCCTGTCGTATCGGCTCGTCTGGTTCGAGAAAGATCCGCCATCGCGCTTTCCGAAACAAGCCTTAGCCGCCATCACGACTCACGATCTGCCCACGGTCGCGGGACTCTGGTCGGGATCAGATCTGGATGCTCAGAGGCGCATCGCACTCTCGCCGAATGAGGCGGGAACACAGGAGATCCGCGCGAGGGTCGCACGCATGACGAAGGCGCGAGCGCGCACGAGGGTCGAAACGATCGTCGCACGTGTGCACGCCGCGCTCGGGTCCGCACCGTCGCGGATCGTCACCGCCACGCTGGACGATGCGATGGCGGTGGAGGAGCGGCCGAATATGCCCGCGACGATGACAGAGTGGCCGAACTGGCAGCTGGCGCTGCCGCGGCCCATCGAGACGCTGCAGGAGGATGCGCTGGCGCGGCGGATCGCGCGTGCGCTGGCGAAGGGACGAAAAAAGAGGACCCCCGGATTACACTGAAGCGCATGATCCCGGGCGTGGTGTCGTACGTCGCTGCCATGCTGCTGATGGGCCAGGTGACGACACGCCCTGAACCCATTACGGTGTCGGCCGCCGTGAGCCTGACCGATGCGCTCGAGGAGATCGGGCGGGCATATGAGTCGGCTGGCGGCGGCGCCGTGCGGCTCAACTTCGCGGGGTCGAACGTGCTCGCGCGCCAGATCGCCAACGGGGCGCCGGTGGACCTGTTCATCAGCGCTGACGAAGCGCAGATGGACCTGGCCGACCAGGCGGGGGCGATCCTTGCAGGTACTCGAATCGATCTCCTCGGCAATCAACTCGCGGTTGTCGTCTCGCGGGGCGCCACGAGCAGGGATCTGGATCGTACATTTCCTGGACGGCTGCTCCTCGAGACATTCGTGTCGTTGCCGCTGGTGATGCCACCGGTCGCGACCGGACTGATCCTGCTGATGCTGTTCGCGCCGCGCGGCCCGATCGGCCGCCTCCTCGCACCGGCTGGGATCGAGGTGATCTTTACGTGGAAAGCGGTCGTCTTGGCGATGACCGTGATGGGCCTGCCGCTGTTCATCCGCACGGTGCGCGGCGGGTTCGAGCAGGTCGATCGTCGATACGAGTCGGTAGCCGCCACCCTCGGCGCGTCTCCCTTCCGAGTGTTCCTGACGATCACCATGCCCCTCGCGCGTCCCGCCATTCTCGCAGGCAGCGTCCTCGGGTTCGCACGCGCGCTGGGTGAGTTCGGCGCCACCATCATGATCGCGGGCAGCATTCCCGGCGTAACGAGGACGCTGTCGGTGGCGATCTATTCGTTTGCTGAGACCGGACGCGATGTCGATGCGGCAAAGCTCGTGGGCGTCTCCGCCACGATTGCGTTCGCCGCCTTGTGGCTGGCCAACTGGATCTCCACACGGGCAGGCGTCCGTTCGTGATCGCACTCGACTTCACCCTTCGACAGGGATCATTCGACCTGCAGATCCACGAGCGACTCGACGCCAGGATTACCGCGCTCACCGGTCCGTCGGGCGCCGGCAAAACGACCGTGCTGGACGCGATTGCCGGTTTACGCACGCCGCAGGAGGGATCGATCACCGTCGGCAGTCGTGTGCTGTTCAGCGCCGACAGCGGCCTGAATCTGCCGCCGCACCTCCGCCACATCGGCTACGTCACCCAGGACGTCGCCCTGTTTCCGCACATGAACGCGCGCCGCAACGTCGTGTACGGCCGGCGGCGGGGACAGAAGCTCTCTCTTGACGTTGTCGTTGAGATGCTCGAGATCCAGGGGTTACTGGATCGCGGCGCGGGCCAGTTGTCGGGCGGCGAGCGGCAACGTGTGGCGCTCGCGCGCGCGTTGATGTCGGCGCCGGCCCTGTTGCTGCTGGACGAACCGCTCGCGGCAGTCGACGTGGAGCTGCGCCGCCGAATCCTTCCGTACCTGGAGCGCGTACGAGACGTCCTCGGCGTGCCCATCCTGTACGTGACACATGACACGGGGTTGCGGTTCCTGCCACGATCGGGAGCGCCGGATAATAGTGATAGGGCGAGATCCACGATAGCGTCCGCGCCGGCGGCCAGCCGATGGCCAGAAAGTCGAGGAGATAGGCCATGACCGCGATCAGCCCCGCGGTGGCGAACGCGGTGCTCCACCGCCTCGCGCCGGCAGCGATCGCCAGTGCGATCCCGGCGAAGCACGCCGCTACCGCGGCCAGGTTGATCGCCAGTTTCGCAATGAGGCCCGGAGTCGGCCAGTCCGAACCGGACGAGGCGAACGCGTGGAGCCCTATCCATGTCCCGCTCGCCATCATCAGGACGGCGCCCGCAATCACACCCAGAGAGAGTAAAAGCGAACGGGTAATGACCCGGTGGCGCGCGACTGGCCGGGCGAGCACGAGGTCGACGAGACCAGCTTCGACGTCGTGCGCCGGTTCGGTGGCCATGTACATCGCGACGATCGCGACGAGGACGGCGACGACGGGATGGAAGTAACCGAACGACAGAGTGCCCTTGAAAGACGCCAGGAGCAACGCCTGGCTTCCGAGACCTCGCTGGAGGAAGGCGGGCACGAATTCTGCGAGTCGATCGAACGAGCGGGTCGAGTCGATGGACGCCGCCTGCGCGGCCAGCACGATTTGGAAGCCGGCCAGCAGCACAAGGACGCTGAGCCACACGAAACGGGACTGAACGGCCGAGCGCCAAACCAGCGTCCCTACGCCCATCACTTCCTCACTGGCTCCGGTAAAACCCGACGACGAGATCTTCAAGCGTCGAGGCGTCGACCCGCACATCGTGAATCGGGAGGCCGGCGAGCGCTGAAACGATCGGACCCAACGGTCCGCGGACATCGACGATCCACCGATCCGGCGTCTGCGCAACGAGCGTCGCACAGGGGAGGGCGGGCGCCTCGCGGGTCACCGCAGACGCGAAGTCGATCGTCACCCGTCTTGGCGCCTGCCGTACAAGGTTGCCGACGGTCTCGACCACGACCATCCGTCCCGCTCTGATAATCCCGACGCGATCGCACGTGCTTTCGACTTCGCTCAGTACGTGCGACGAGAGCAGCACCGTGGTGTCCCCGCGGCGCCGGAGATCGCGGAGCAGCTCGCGAAATGCGTGCACGATCAGAGGATCCAGCCCTGCGGTCGGCTCGTCGAGGACGACAACCGGCGCGCGCCCCATCAACGCCTGGATGATGCCGATCTTGCGCTTCATGCCGTGTGACTGCTGCCGAAGCGGTCGCTGCAGATCCACATCACTCACGTCGAACCGGTCGAGCAGATCTGCTAGATACGCCGCGGCCACGGGCCGCTCCTCCAGCCGCCCGAGGTAGTCGAGGTATCCACGCGCGCTGAGATCGGGATAGATGGGCAACTCGCCGGGGAGATACCCAATCAGGCGGCGTGCCTGCACGCTGGCGCGATGGCAGTCCACGCCGAGCACCGCCGCACGACCACGGTCGGGCCTCAACAGATCCAGCAACAATCGCATCGTCGTGGTCTTTCCGGCACCGTTCGCGCCGAGAAAACCGTACGTTTCTCCGCGGCGCACCTCGAACGAGAGGTCTTCGACGCCGATGACGGACTGGTAGTACTTGGTGAGTCCGTCCGCGCGAATCGCGCAGGACTCCGCCGTCACGGCACGCGCGGCTCCGCCTTTGCGGCGAGCTTTCGAAGTCTGGCGACTTCGCGGAGGGCGCCGAGCAGCGCATCCTGAGTGGGGTTCATGGTACCGTCCCCTTCGATCACGACGGCCGCGGCATCGGCTGGGACCGCGAACTCGCCGGGCGCCACGCTGGATGCCGGCCTAATCTCCCGGCTGATCAACGTGTACGACACGCTGTAGGGCTGCTTGAGGAGTGTCCCGCTGGCGAAGAACTCCACGATCCGATAATCCTGCGCATCGATCACGACTCGTGCCTCACGGATGTCCCAGACAGGGTTGGTTCCCGGCCCACTCACCTGTGGGACCTGAATGAGGTACTGCCTGCCGGATGGGCCGTCCAGGATCTGCAGTTGCTGATTGCCGCTGGCCTGCATCATCGCGACGGTTGCCTCCATATGGAGGCGCTCGACGTCGACGATCGACAGCCCTTGAGCGTTCGGGACGCGGAAGTCGAAGCGATACGGCTGATCGTCCAGCCGCAGCGTCGCTACCCGGCGGTGCGCAGCCGGATCCTGTGTGATCGACGAGAGCAGGCGGCCGTCAGCGGTGTAGCTCGCGAAGTGGTAGCGCCCCGGGACTGCGTGGTCGATACGCTGTTTCACCCGATAGACGCCGTTCTCCTGCTCCGGCGCGATCTCACGGGGAAGCCCGTCGAGCACAATCTCGTAATCGAGAAACTCGACCCCCGTCGCGGTCGGCTCCGCGAGACGATTCGCGGACTCGGCGAGAATCCCAGCCGCCGAGACGGTCGCCGGTCCTTTCAGCATCGGCGCGACGAAGACCACGACGATCAACGTGGCGGCCGCAATCGCCGCGGCACCCCACCACGCCTGCCGCTGACGGGGTGTCGGCCCGAATCCCGGACGCTCGCGCGTCGCGCCCCTCGATGCGGCACTCCGACTCAACGCTGCCTCGACCCGCCGGGCCACGTCTGCGGGCAATGGCGCTCGCGCCGCCAGCGCACCTGCGAGCGTGGCGTTCCGCATCTGACGTTCCCGGACCTGCTCACCGCACGCCGGACATGTTCGTGCGTGGGCGGTCGCCGCCGGCGATTCGTTGTCGGCCGCTGCCTGTATCTCTGCGTCGTTCAGACACTTCATGATGATGATCTCCCGTAGGCCTGCGGAACCACCGGCGCGTCGTGATACGCGCGTTCCCATCGGCCGAGCGCTCGAGCGAGGAGCCGCCCGACCGACGCGGGCTGCAGGCTCATCGCCGCCGCGATGTCTCGATACGACAGCCCCTGTGCCCGCAGCGTCACGAGGAGCCGATCCCGGTTCGACAGCCGTTGCAGAGCCCCTTGCGCAGCGCGCACCCGTCCGTCGTCGTCGGGCGGCGCCTCAGCTTGGACCCGCAGGTCTGTTTCCGGTGTCCACGACAGCCACCTCGCGCGACGCCGCATCCGATCGCGGCATGCGTTAGCGGCAACTGTGAATACCCACGCACGCAGGTTGCTCTCGTCCCCTCCAGCGTCGAGATGACGCATCAGCTTGAGGAAGGTTTCCTGCAGCACGTCCTCTGCTTCGTGTGGGCGGCGAACGAGGCCGAGCGCAAACCGATACACGCCCGGTCCCCACTCGTGGAACAGGTCGCCCAGCCGTTGACGCGACGTTACCTGGCACTCCATGAGGGGTCTCGTAACCGGTCAGTGGTATAACGGCGGTCCCGGGTGTTTGTGACGCTTTCTGCTACGATAGCCGCCTTCCGCGGCTTTTGCGCGCAGTGAGAGGACACCATGAGATCCAGTTCCGGCCGGCTGATCCTCGCGATCGCGATACTGACCGCGGTTCCTGTTGCTGGTCCTGCCGCCCGCATGGACCAGGCCTCGATGCCCTCGACAAAATTGGCAACGGGGTGCAGCTCCGCGACATGACCACCGGGATCGTTTCGGTCCTCGACAGCGGGTCGGCCTCGTATGAGCGGGTCGGGTGGACGGAAAGGTTCGCGTATCGAACCGCGCCGGGCGAGGGAGATGCGCAGGTCGTCGTGCGTCGCGCGCGGCGGCTGCAGAAGCCGGTCATCATGCTCGAGTACGTCGGCGAGAACCACGGATTGCGGAAGCCGTCCAACCAGCGGGACTACACGGTCCGCATGAAGGAGTACTTCGATCACTACCTGATGGGCGCGCCCGCGCCCGACTGGATGACGAAGGGGTATCGCGTCTGCAGATGGAAGAGCACCTGAAGCAGCGCGCGAAGCCGAAGGCGCCGCCGAAGAAGATCATCACGACGACGGAAGGCCGGTAAAGCAGAGTCGGGGAGGCAGGCGCTGTGCCTGCCTCTGTCAGCGCACGCTCAGCCTGACCTCGCCCGAATGGGACCGTCCCTTTTTGTCTTTGGCCTTTACGTCTACCACAATCGTTCCGATCCGGCCCGTCCCGCACCCGAAACGAAAGTCGATCGTGAACGTGCGTGCCGATTGAGCCTGCACGAGCAAAGAGCCGAACTGCCGCGTCAGGACCGGCGCCGGCAGCGTGATCTGCGGCGCCGTCACGCCAAGCGAGTCAACGAAACGCAGACTGACCTCCGTCAGCGATACGCTCAACCCGCTGGCGCGGACCCGCAGGGT
>JAIVJE010000377.1 GCA_020200195.1 Acidobacteriota bacterium
ACCCAGTTCCACCCGATGGTGAACTTCTGGAACCGGAGCATGTCCATCACGCCCACCTGAGGAATGGCTACGCGGAAGAGCTCGGGACGTTGGTTCATGACCGCTCCCACGAGCAGCCCGCCATTCGAGCCCCCTTGAATCGCCAGTTTCGCGGGAGAAGTGTACTTGTTGGCGATGAGCCATTCGGCGGCCGCGATGAAGTCGTCGAAGACATTCTGCTTTTTGAGCTTCATCCCTCCCTGATGCCACGTCTCGCCATACTCGCCACCGCCACGCAGGTTCGCAGAGGCATAAACGAACCCCTGCTCGAGTAGCGCAAGCCGCGCGGCGCTGAACGATGGCCACTGGACCACGTTGAAGCCGCCGTAGGCATACAGCAGCGTCGGGTTCTGGCCATCGAGCTTCAACCCTTTGCGATGCACGAGAAACATCGGAACGCGGGTGCCATCCTTGCTGTTATAAAAGACCTGCTTCGTCTCGAATGCGTCGGCGACGTAGCCCGGTACCTTCGGTTCGCGGTACACCGTGCTCGTGCGCGTCGCGATGTCGTAGCGAAAGATCGTTGGTGGCACGCTCAGCGAATTGAACACGTAGAACACGAACGGCGCGTCGCGCTCGCCGCCGAAGCCGCCGGCCGAACCCGGGCCCGGCAGCGCGATCTCGTTCTCGAGCGTGCCGTCCAGGCTGTAGACGGAGGCTTTGGTCGTCACATCCTTCAGATAGGTCGCGAACAGCTTGCCGCCGGCGGTCCTGATCCCCTGGATGGGCTCCGGGCGTTCGAGCAGCACCGTCTTCCAGTTGGCCTCTTCGGGCTGCTTCGGGTCGACGAGGACCACCCGCCAGTTGGGCGCATTCCGGTTCGTCTGAACCAGCAGCTTGTCCCCGACGTTGTCGACGACCGAGTACGAATCGTTTCCGATCGTGGCGACCACCGGTGTGAACTCGCGGTCTCCCTTTGAAAGATCCCGTACCAGAACGGCGTTGCCGTCCTTGCCCTTCCCCCGCTCCGAGATCGTGAGGACGGCGAACCGCTCGTCATCCGTCGTTTCGACCGTGTGGAACCGCTGTGGGTTCGCGGGATCCTGGTAAACGAGAGCATCCTCAGATTGCGGTGTGCCGATACGGTGGAAGTAGACCTGGTGGTTCTCGTTGATCGAAGCCTTTTCCTTCCCCTGTGCCGCCGCGGGATAGCGGCTGTAATAGAACCCATCGCCCTGCCACGCAACGCCCGACACTTTGACCCACGCCAGCGTGTCCGGAAGCGTCTTCCTCGTGGCCAGGTCCATCACACGGTATTCCTGCCAGTCCGACCCGCTGCGCGAAATGCCGTACACAGCGTGCGTCGCGGCCTTGGAGGGTGCGAACGCAGACAGGCGGTCGGTGCCCTCCGCTGACCACGTATTAGGGTCGATCAATACCTCGGGAGGACCGTCCAGTCCTTTCTGAATGAACAGGACGCTCTGGTTCTGAAGTCCCTCGTTCTTGCTGAAAAAGAAATACGGTCCTTTGCGCGAGGGGGCGGAGTACTTCTCGTACTTGTTCAACTCCTTGACACGCTGCTGGAACTGAGTGCGGTAGGGAATGCGCTCGAGGTACGGGAACGTTACCTTGTTCTGCGCCTCCACCCACGCGGCGGTCTCGGGGGCGTTGTCGTCCTCGAGCCAGCGGTACGGATCCGGCACTGTGACGCCATGGTAGGTGTCGACATGATCGGCCTTCCGGGTCGCCGGATACTGGATCTGGTTCTGTGCGAGGATCGCGGCCGATCCCAGGAGTGCCGCGCAGATCCCCGTCACGAGCCTGGTTGTTCGTGTCTGCAGTGCCATGCTTATTCTCCCGGTCAGCTGTTTCTGCTACGTCGTAATCGCCGCCAGCACGCCGCGCATGTACGCGATTGACTCGATCATCCCGGGGAGCGGATCGTTTTCCTTGATCTCGTACTCGAGACCGACCTGCCCCTGGTACCCGATAGCGACCAGCGTCTTGAACAGTGATGGAAAATCAATGACGCCGCGGCCGACTTCCACCTGGCTGTCCTTGTCTGTTTTCACCGCCAGATCCTTCACGTGCATGTCGTAGAGCCTGTCGCGCGCCTCCCGGCACGCCTGGACCGGATCGGTGCCCGTCCGCAGCGTGTGGCCGATGTCGATGCAGAGCCCGAGGCGCTTGTCCCGCGACTTCACGGCGGCATATGCATCCTGCGGCCGCGGCCAATGCTTGTCCTCGGGGCCATGATTGTGGATGGCGACCTTGATGTCGTACGTCTTTGCCATCTGTTCGATGGTGTCGAGGGCGGCCGGGTCGGGCGCAACGAAGATCAGAGGGAAACCGGCGTTCTTCGCGTACTCGAAGTCTTTCTTGATGGCAACGGGGTCGTTCGGCAGCGTGATCGTCCCGCCCCCCATGATCGTAATACCCGCAGCCTCGATCTTGGCCCGCAAGGCGCGCGTGGCTTCCGGCGGATCGGTGCGCGGGATGTGAACGTCCTTGAACGTCATGTACTTCACACCGAGCGTTTTCGCCATCTCGAGCGCTTTGTCGAGCGGAAGCTTGCGCATGGAGTACGAGGCAACGCCGAGCTTCAGGGGGGCCCCCGGCGGCGCGGCGGGGCTCGCTGGCTCCGCCCTCGAGACGCGGCTGATGCTCGTCCACGCCGCAGCGGCCGCGGCCGTGCCGAAGAATGCCCGCCGGGAAAAACTCTTGGTCATCGTCTTTCTCCTTCAAGACATAAGCACACAGCTTAGCCGATGAGGGACCTGCGCGGTGCCTTGACAGCCCCTCGAACTGCCGCGTAGCTTTGCTGCGTGAGCGTGATCGGCAGGGGTGTCACGACCGGCTATCTCGATACCTCCGAAGTGGTGCGCCTGGCGGTCGAGGGTCTGGCTTCCCTGCGCCTGGACGGCGTCCGCGTCCTCGTCCTGATCCCAGACGGGACACGGACGATGCCGGTGCCGCTGGTGTACGAGACGTTCGAACGCGAGCTGCTGCCGCGGGTGGCCGCGCTCGATTACCTTGTCGCACTCGGTACACACTCGCCGATGAACGACAGCCAGCTGGGGCGGCTGATCGGGCGGCCGGTTGCCGGCGGTCGCGCCGGCCGGAGCCGGATTTTCAACCACGACTGGAGTGACCCTGCGACGTTCGCCCACCTCGGAACCATCCCGGCAGCAGACATCGCCGGCCTAACCGGTGGCCGGTTGAGCGAGGACGTTCCGGTTGCACTCAACCGACTGGCGTTGGCGTACGACCATGTCCTGATCTGCGGTCCGGTATTTCCCCATGAGGTCGCGGGGTTTTCCGGCGGCACCAAGTATCTGTTCCCTGGGATCGCCGCGCCGGAGATCATCCACTTCACGCACTGGCTCGGCGCGCTCATCACGAATCACGAAATGATCGGAACGATCGACACGCCCGTCCGCGCGGTCATCGATCGGGCGGCTGCGCTGCTCGACCGGCCGCTGTCGTTGCTGGCGATGGTCGTCACGCATGAGGGCGTGGCTGGTGTGTTCTGCGGCGATCCGCACGAAGCCTGGCGTCATGCCGCCCAACTCTCCGCCGTCCGCCACGTCGTCTGGGTCGACCGGCCGTTTGACCATGTCCTGTCGGTCATGCCGCGACTCTACGACGATTTGTGGACGGCGGCCAAGGGCATGTACAAGGTGGAGCCCGCCGTCGCGGATGGCGGGGAGGTCGTCATCTACGCGCCGCACGTCGAGGAGGTCAGCCACGTCCACGGCCGTCTGATCGACGAGATCGGGTACCACTGCCGCGATTACTTCGTCGCGCAGTGGGATCGTTTCAAGCATTACCCCGGCGGCATCCTCGCGCACTCCACGCACCTGAAGGGGCTCGGGACGTTCGACAGTGCGCTCGGGGTCGAAACGCCTCGCGTCCGCGTCACGTTGGCGACCGGGATCCCACGGCAGCGCTGCGAGCGGGTGAACGTCGGCTATATGGATCCAGCGGACGTGGACGCCGAGCGCGCGCACGCCGAGTGGGGTGTCGATGCACTCGTGGTCCCGAGAGCAGGAGAATTGCTCTACAAAGTCGGAAGGACCCCGTTACTTGATTCGAATAGTCCTTAGACGATCAGAGGGACCAGGAACTACGATGCTCAGATCGTAGGATTGCGTCTATGGATGGCGAATTCGCGGTGACCGAGTCGTTCGGCGGACGTTTCCTGCCCTGACGCTACGGCGAGCACCAGGTCGAACAGACGGTCCGCAGCCGCGTCGAGCGTCTCGGTATCGCTCATGATCCCGCTCACGTCCAGGTCAGTGTTGTCGGCCATCTGACGGGCGGTCCGCGCGTTGCCGGTGATCTTGATCACCGGCGCAACCGGATTGCCGGTGGGCGTCCCGAGTCCGGTCGTGAAGACGACCAGTTGCGCGCCGCCTCCCACCATGCCCGTCACGGACTCGACGTCGAGTCCCGGCGTGTCCATCACGGTGAGTCCCTTCCTCCGGATCCGAGCCGCATAGCCGACGACATCCTCGAGTGCGGCACGCTCCCCGCCTTTGTGCGTCGCGCCAAGTGACTTTTCCTCGATCGTGGTGAGGCCGCCGCGAATGTTGCCGGGGGATGGCTGTGTGCCGCGGATGTCGAGGCCGAGCGAGCGCGCCTCGGTTTCGACGCGCGTGATCACCTGAATGAGCTGCGTGCCGGTCGCAGCGGTCGCCGCCCGCGCGGCGAGCAGATGCTCGGCACCCATGATTTCCGCGATCTCGCCGAGCACCGCGCTGCCGCCCAGATCTACGAGGCGGTCTGTCACGCGCCCGAGCGCAGGGTTCGACGCGAGTCCGGACGTGTAGTCGGAGCCGCCGCACTTCAGCGACAAGACGAGATCCGAGATATCACACCATTCCCGCTCCTGCGCCGCGAGCAGGCCGCTGAACGCCTGCGCGATCGCGCCCGCCTTTTCGGTCGTGCGGATGGTCCCCCCTTCCGCTTGAATGGCGACGATTTCCGCCGGCTTGCCCTCGCGCCGGGCCGCCTCGGCCAGCGACTGGGCGATCACCTGCTCGCATCCGAGCGCGACGACCACCACCGCGCCGACATTCGGGTGACCGCAGTACGCCGCCAGCGTGTCGTGCGTGATCCGCATATCGGGCCCGAGCTGGCCACAGCCGGCCAGGTGAGGCAAGGCCACCGCGAGCGGGGGCGCGGCGGCCGCCACGCGCTCCGCAACCACCGACGCACAGATGACAGTCGGCACCACCAGGACGTGATTGCGTGTGCCAACCTGGCCGCCGGCGCGGCGATAACCGTAAAACCCTGGTCGAGGTGTCATGGAGAGTCCTTCGCGCGATCGGCGAAGGTCGGCTTGTCGGGCCCGGCGTACTCGACAGCATCCGCTTGAGGAGGAGTCGCACTCTGATCCGACGGCTCGGCCAGGCGCGCTTCGGACG
>JAIVJE010000088.1 GCA_020200195.1 Acidobacteriota bacterium
CTCCTGGCCGATCCGGACGGGCGGAGCCGCTGTGGCGCCGCGGCGCGCGCCTGGGTCGTGAAAGAACGCGAATGGTCTCGTAACGTCAGGGAGTACCGTAACATTTACGATCGAGTGGCCCGGGAGAGCTGAGTCGTCATGCACGTCACCTGCATCGTCGGGGCACGGCCGAATTTCATGAAGGTTGCCCCCATTCTCCGCGCTGCGGAGGCATGGCCGGACGTACGGACGCGGCTGGTGCATACCGGACAGCACTACGACGAACGGATGTCGGACCTGTTTTTCGATCAGCTGGGACTGCCGCATCCGGACATTCATCTCGGCGTAGGTTCCGGGAGCCACGCGGCGCAGACAGCGCGCGTCATGCTCCAGTTCGACGAGACGCTGGACCACAACCCTACGGATCTCGTGATTGTCGTCGGCGACGTCAACTCCACGCTCGCGTGTGCGCTCGTGGCGGTCAAGCGCAACATCCCCGTGGCGCACGTCGAAGCAGGCCTCCGCAGCGGCGACAGGCGGATGCCCGAAGAGATCAACCGCGTCCTCACGGACCAGATTTCGGATCTCCTGTTCACGACGGAGCGGTCCGCTGCGGACAACTTACGGGCGGAGGGTATCGCGGCCGAGAAAATTCACTTTGTCGGCAACGTGATGATCGACACGCTCTACCGGCATCGCGAGCGCGCCCGGCAATCAGATGTCCTGAGCCGCCTCGGTCTCACGGAACGCCGATACGCGGTGTCCACGTTGCATCGTCCGTCAAATGTAGACACCGAAGCCGACGCGCTGAATACCGTTCGTGCGCTCGAAGAGGTCGCGCGGCGACTGCCGGTGGTCGTTCCGCTGCACCCCCGTACACGGCTCAAACTGGAGGAATTCCGACTGCTGGATCGGCTCCTGGGTTGGCCTGCGATGCGGATACTGGAACCTCTCGGATACTTCGAGTTCCTCGCGCTGGTCGATCGGTCGGCACTGGTGTTCACCGACTCCGGAGGGATCCAGGAGGAGACGACGGCGCTTGGCGTTCCGTGCCTGACCTTCCGGGACAGCACGGAACGACCCATCACCATCACGCACGGAACGAATCGGCTGGTCGGACTCGATCCGATTCGCGTGGCCGCCGCGCTGGCCGACCTGCTGACCGGCCACGCGCGTCAGGTATCGGTACCCGAGTTGTGGGACGGCCACGCCGCCGAGCGCATCTGGACGGTGCTGCGGCAGACACGCAGCGCCCGGAGCGATCTGGCCGCGCCGGCGCAGGGATGAGGCATGAAAGTCCTGGTGCTCAGCACCGTCTTTCCCAACCCGCAGCAGCCGCTCCATGGCTTGTTCGTGCGCGAGCGCATCCGGCACCTCGCGCGCTACGCAGAGATCCGCGTTGTGTCGCCGGTACCCTGGTTCAATGGCGGCGCCCGCATCCCGGCGTCGGAACAGCAAGGCAACCTCGAAGTCCGGCATCCGACCTTCTATTACATACCGGCCGTCTTCAAAGTGCTGGACGGCCTGTTCCTGTTTCTGTCGACACTGCCAGAAGTCAGACGAATCCGGCAGAGCTTCAAGTTCGACCTCGTTGATGCGCACTTCGCGTATCCAGACGGCTTCGCTGGAATCCTGCTGGGACGGTGGTTTCGGGTTCCGGTCGTAATCACTGTCCGGGGGTCGGAGTTGCACTTCGTACGACACCCGCTGCGACGGATGGCGATCAAGTGGGCCCTCCGCCGTGCCGACCGCGTGATCGCCGTATCGACCGCTCTGGGGGATCTCGCGCGCGACTTCGGGACCGGGCCGCAGCGGCTCGACGTCATTCGAAACGGTGTCGACCCCGAACGGTTCAGCCCGCGGCCTGCGCGTGATGCTCGCCTGAAGCTGGGCTTGCTATCCGACGCGCCCCTGCTGGTCGCCGTTGGCCACCTCGTACCTCTGAAAGGCTTTCACCGCGTCATCGAGGCGTTCCACCATCTCCTGCAGGAGTTTCCCGACGCCAAGCTGGCCATCGTCGGCGGTCATGGGTCCGGCACCGGACGCTACCCGCAGCAACTCGCACAACTTATAGACAAGCTCGGGCTGTCGGGCCAGGTACTCATGCCGGGTCCACAGGCGCCGGATCGCGTGGCGGTGTGGCTCAACGCAGCGGATGTACTCGTCCTCGACAGCGACCGTGAGGGATGCCCGAATGTCGTCTGCGAGGCGATGGCGTGCGGCTGTCCGGTTGTCGCGCCGCGCGTCGGCGAAATCGAGAACATGGTTCCCACGCACGCGGGGATCCTCTTTGACGATCCGAATGACGTTCCAGAGCTGACGCGGTGTCTTGCAGAGACACTGAAGAGGAAATGGGACGGTCAGGGCATTCGCGCGACCGCCGTACAGAATACGTGGGACTGCGTCGCGCAGCAGGTCCTGCGCGCATGGGGAGCGGCCGCGCCGGTAGATCGAAACTCGACGGCCATGAAGGCGGAAGTGACCGAGCTGTGACGAACGTCAATCAGGACCCACACCTTTCGGTCGCCATTCCTTGTTACAACGAGGAGCTCGGCCTGCGAGCACTGCATGAACGAGTCAGCGCCGCGTGCCAGCGCGTGGTCGGAAGCCGGTATGAAATCGTGCTAATCAACGATGGCTCCCGTGACAGCAGCTGGCAGGTCATGGCCGCGCTGGCCCAATCAGACCCGCACGTCGTCGCCGTGAATCTCTCGCGCAATCATGGGCATCAGCTCGCGCTGACGGCTGGGCTGTCGGTCTGTGCGGGAGACCGCATCCTGATCATCGATGCGGACCTGCAGGACCCGCCCGAACTGCTCGGGGAGATGATGCGATTGATGGATGAGGGCGCCGATGTCGTCTACGGCAAGCGCTCGATGCGCGCGGGTGAGACGGTGTTCAAACGCATGACCGCGTCGCTTTTCTATCAGCTGCTGGCCAGGATGACCGACGTATCGATCCCTGTCAACACGGGCGATTTTCGACTCGTTTCGCGTCGTGTGGTGTCTGTCCTTCAGGCCATGCCGGAGCAGCACAGATTCATCCGCGGAATGGTCAGCTGGATTGGCTTCCGCCAGGTGCCGATCATGTACGACCGCGCCGAGCGATTCGCCGGACAAACGAACTATCCATTTCACAAGATGCTGCGCTTCGCGGCCGACGCGATCACGGGCTTCTCGACACTGCCGCTGCGCGTCAGCAGCTATGCCGGCGCGATGCTTGGAATCGCTGCGCTCGCGATGATCGGCTACGCGCTGATTGGGTACTGGCAGTCGAGGGTCGTGCAAGGCTGGACGAGCGTGATGATTGCCGTGCTGCTGCTCGGCAGCGCCCAGATGTTCTTCCTGGGCATTCTCGGGGAGTATGTCGGTCGCCTTTACATCGAGGCAAAGCGCCGCCCACTTTACGTCATCACGGAGGTCGTCGGGGCGCGCGCGCCGGTCCAGGAGCAGGTCGCTACACGGCTGGACGAAGGCGTAGCCCGAATTCTGTGAGCCGCGACACACGTCTACTTCCACGATACGACCGATATCTGCCATGGACGAATCGCTGTACCACCTCTTCTATCGTCAGGAGGAACACCACTGGTGGTTCGCCGCGCGCTCGGAGATTGTACGAGGCATCATTCGTCACTACGGCAACGTCCGGTCCGGAGACACCGTACTCGACATAGGCTGCGGCACTGGTGCGATGCTCAAGGCACTGGCCGGTGATTACAAAGTCGTCGGGCTGGACACCTCACCCCTTGCAGTGAAGTATTCCCTTCAGCGCGGCTGCGAAGACGTCTTCCAGATGCCTGTACAGGACTTTCCAAGAGGCCGGTTCCGCGTGCAAGCCGCGCTGCTCCTCGATGTCATCGAACACATCGAGGACGATGTCGCGGTGTTGAAGGCGGCGCGCGAGATCATCGAGCCGGACGGGCGCGTGATTATCACAGTGCCGGCACACATGTGGATGTGGAGCGCCCACGACGTCGTCAATCATCACCGGCGGCGATACAGCAAGGCCGGCCTCAAAACCGCGCTGGTCCGGGCCGGGCTCGAGCCAGTGAAGCTCACCTTTTACAATACGTGGCTGTTTCCCCTGCTGGCCGCGCGCAAGCTCCTCGATCGCGCGCGCGGCAACGACTCCGCGCATCTGACGGGGCAGCAGCCGAACCGAGCGGTCAATACCCTCCTCAAGACCATCTTCGCCTCGGAGAAGTACATCCTGCAGGCCGTCAACCTCCCGGTCGGCGTCTCGCTGCTGGCAGTGGCCCGCCCTGCAGTCGCACATGTCAACTGCGTATGACGACAGGCTATGCTACGGAATCCGCGAGAACGCTCGCGCTGTTGCGTCGCAGGGTCGCGTCGGCCGTGACCTGTGCCCAGCCCTCCGCTGGTGAATCTATCCAAATCCGATCGCTGTCGATGAAGATGGCGGCCCACAGCTCGAGCGTGAGCAATGCCCATACCTGACGGCTGTGGTTCCGGCGTCCCGCGTGGTGGTCGTCCAGCAGCGACTTCAGGCGGTCGGGCTTGAACCATCGGCGTGACAGCGCACGTTCGGACAGCAGCAGGTGCCGGACCTGGGGAAAAAAGTCCTGCCGCAACCAGGTGTCGAACGGCACGGGAAAACCCTGCTTGCGTCGAGACACGATCGAAGGCGGCAGCATCCCTCGGACGGCGTCCTTCAGCAACCGCTTGCCGGAGAAATGCCCGAGATTCGCCGGATGCGGAGTCCTGCCCGCAAATTCCACGAGCCGATGATCCAGGAATGGCACGCGGCTCTCGAGCGAGGTTGCCATCGTCATCCGGTCCTGCTTCATCAACAACTCGACCAGGTTCGTCTTGATGTCGACGTACAGCATGCGATCGACGATGCTGTCTGACCCGGAGGACTCGAACGCGTGCAGGTGGGCGGCGTAGACGTTGGTCGCTGCCAGGTTACGGCACAGCTCATCGAGGCACAGATCCCGCTGCATCTCCGGCGTGAAGATCCCGAACCAGTTGTCGAACACCATCGACTCCACCGTCGTGTCACGGCACAGGAAGGTGTGAGACAGCGCCCGTCGAAGGCGTTCTGGAACAATGGTGTGTCCGAGCGCGCTGCGCACCATGTCCCTGGCGCGGCCGGGCGCGCGCGCGTAGGCAGGGGCCAGGCGATCGTTCACCGCTCCACACCAGTACCTGTCGTAACCGGCGAACAGCTCGTCGCTGCCCTCGCCGGTCAGCACGACCTTGACGTGCTCGGACGCCAGTCGCGCGACGTGGTACATCGCGACGCTGGCAATCGTCCAGATCGGCTCGTCCTCGTACCACACCATGCGAGGCAACGAGTGAAGAAAGTCCTGCGACGTCAGGACGACCTCGTGGTGTTCCGCGTCGAGGTGCTGCGCGACAGCGCGGGCATACGGCAGCTCGGAGTAGTGG
>JAIVJE010000583.1 GCA_020200195.1 Acidobacteriota bacterium
GTGCGTGACGATGACGCATCCGCGTATGCCACCAGGATTGTCGTCGTCCTCAACTGGGCGGAGCATGTGAAGGCAGCGGACCGGGCGCGGACGGCCGCCGCAGGTCCGAAGTAAGGCGGCCGTCGCGGCCTAACCGCTCCGCCTGGACAAATCCGCCTGGAGCCACGCTTTCGCAATCGTCCATTCACGAACGACGCTCGCCGCTGAAATTCGCATCACCTCGGCAGCTTCTTCTATCGTCAGTCCACCGAAGTAACGCAGCTCGACGATTCGCTCCTGTTGCGGGTCGAACGCGGCAAGACGTTCGAGCGCCTCGTGCAGCGTCAGGACGTCGATTGGATCAGGACCATCGACCGCCGCCTCGTCGCCGATGAGCGTCACGCGCTCCCAATGTCCGCCGCGCTTCTCGGCGCGGCGCAACCTCGCCTGGTCGACCAGGATCCGCCGCATCATTCCCGCCGCCACTCCGAAGAAATGGGCGCGGTTGCGCCACTTCACCTGCCGTTGATCGATCAGCCTCACGTACGCTTCGTGAACCAGAGCCGTTGGCTGTAAAGCGTGGCCTGGAGGCTCGCGCTGCATGTAACCGGCCGCCATACGCCGCAGGTCTTCATACACGAGCGGCACCAGGTTCTCCAGGGCCTCCCGGCGGCCGTCACTCCACTCGATCAGCAGCTCTGTAATCGGGGGGTCTTTCCCTTTGTCATCCGCCATCTGGGTGTCCTGAGAATAGGTCAGATATCCGTGCTTCTCAAGCCGCTGAGGTGATTTTCACGCCGGCTACGCGTTACTCGGTAAGAGAAATCCCAACCGAAACAGTGAGCGAACCCAGGAGGCTCCAATGAAACGCAGAGTCCGACAAATTGCCGTCGCCACGGTGCTGGCCAGCGCCTGCATGTTCATCTCGGCGAGTGTCACAACGGCCGCATTCGAGCGGCCATACACCTATTTTTCGGTTCATCATCCTGACGCGATCGCCACGACGCTGTCGGGCATCAACGCGCGCAGGGATATCGTCGGCAACTACGTCGACAAGGACCGGAAATCTCACGGATTCGTTCTTCGGGCCGGTGTGTTTACCACGATCGACGTACCGGGCGCGCAAGGCACCGACGCGCGCGGCATCAGCCCGGAGGGGGACATTGTCGGCGGGTACAGGCTGCCCGGCGAACCGCCGGGAAACATCCATGGTTACCTGCTTCGCCGCAATGGGGTGCTCGAGTACATCGACTACCCGGGTCAGACCAATACGATCCCGCAACGGCTTCTGCCCGACGGGACCATTCTCGGCTGCTATCACGGCAGCGACACGAC
>JAIVJE010000378.1:0-6198 GCA_020200195.1 Acidobacteriota bacterium
CCACCAGGTCCAGCGGTCGCTGTGCCGGTGCCTGCGATCGAGACGCCGGCGAAGGCACGGCCTATCCCGCCGTCTGCCAAACCCATACCGTCGCGGCCGTCTGCGGAGTCCGCGGCGCTGACTCCGCCTGCGGTGCCCGCGGCGAATTCAAACGGGCAATTCTCGCTTGCCCGGCAGCTGGGACTCGGGATCTCCCGCATCGTCCTCGACGCCGGCCACGGCGGGCATGACCCGGGCGCCGGGGCACAGGGCATCACCGAATCGGAGCTGGTGCTGGACGTCGCGGCGCGTCTTCGTAAACTGCTCGAGAAGCAACCGGGCATCGAGGTCACGATGACGCGGGACACCGACGTGTTCGTGCCGCTCGAAGAACGTACCGCGATCGCCAACCGCCAGTCCGCCGATCTGTTCCTGTCGATTCACGCGAACGCCAGCCGGAACCCCAGAGCGCGCGGGGTCGAGACATATTTCCTCAACTTTGCTTCGAATCCCGAAGCCGAAGCGGTCGCCGCGCGCGAGAACTCTGCGTCCGGCCGGACGATGCACAGCCTTCCGGAGATCGTGCGGGCGATCGCGCTGAACAACAAGATCGACGAGTCACGCGACTTCGCCGATGCCGTGCAGAAGGCGATGGTGAGCCGGCTCTCGGCGCGAAACAAACAGCTCCGGGATCTCGGTGTGAAGCAGGCGCCGTTCGTCGTGCTGATTGGCGCCGGCATGCCCAGCGTGCTGGCGGAGATCTCATTCGTCACGAACAAGCAGGAAGGGCAATTGCTGAAGACGGGGGCGTATCGCCAGCAGATTGCCGAGGCACTGCTCGAGGCGATCGTCCGCTACCAGAAGTCGCTCAAGAAAGTGAGCGCGGTGGCGACGAGATAGCTCGAGGTCGACCCTCAGTCGAGCGTCACCAAAAATATAATCGGCCCAGCTTGATTGAGGGCAAGTCCCGTTTGGTTGGGCCCAAATCGCGCTCGGTCTTCACAGTCTGACGCGGTTCCGCGCTGGTTCGGTTCTTGCTCCGACCACATCACACAAATCGATAGAAGAGCCGGAAAGGCTCGATTCCGACACGAACGTCCGCGCTTCCCCGGGCGATCTCGCATGTTAGGAGATTCGCCCATGTATTTCTGCCCCTCCATCTGATCCTTGAGTGACTAAAAGTCCGCTATTCAGGCGCCACGGGCGGCGCCGTCAGCGGTACGGGATGCTGGAAGCCGAGTGGTTGTGTAGCCTCCGCCCACGCGGTCCCGGCGACGTCCAGATGCGCCCACGGCAAACCGCCGGCGAACTCCTTCAGGAACATCGCGGCGGTGCAGGCTCCAGCGCCCCGGCCGCCGGAGTTCATCACGTCTGCGATCTCGCTCCGCAGTTGCTCGGCGTACTCGTCGTACAGCGGCATCGGCCAGCACCGATCACCGGCGCGCTGCGCGGTTCGCCGCACAACCTCGACCCAGGCGTCGGGCTGGCCAAATAAACCCGCTGCAACTTTCCCGAGCGCCACGACGCACGCCCCGGTCAACGTCGCGACGTCCACCAAGTGCGTCGCACCAAGCTGCTTTGCGTACCAAAGGCCATCGCCCAGAATCAGACGACCTTCCGCGTCGGTGTTGATCACTTCCACCGTCTTCCCGCCGGCACCGGTCAGCACGTCTCCGGGCTTGATCGCGCGCCCGCTCGGCATGTTCTCCGTGGCCGGGACAACACCGATGACCTTGACGGGCGCCTTCAGCAGCGCGATCGCGCGCATCGCGCAGATGACCGCGGCGCCCCCCGCCATGTCATCTTTCATCCGCTCCATACCGTCAGCGGGCTTGATGGAGATTCCACCTGTATCGAAGGTGATCCCTTTGCCGACGAGCCCGAGCACTGGCGCTGCGGGGGCACCGGCCGGTTCGTGACGCAGGACGATGACGCGCGGTGGCTCTGCGCTGCCGCGCGCGACTCCGAGCAGCAGGCCCATGCGCAGCCGCGCGATTTCGTCCTCGTCGAGAATCTCCACGGACAACCCGACGCCGCGACCGATGTCGGCCGCGCGGTCCGCGAAAACCGACGGCGTCAGGATGTTCGACGGCTCGTTACACAGTTCCCGGGCGATGTTGCACGATTCGCCGAGAACGCGCCCGCGGTCCACCGCAGCTTCGAGAGAGTGCCCCGGATCCGTCTCCAACGACACGACCAGGAGCTCCTCGATCGGCGGGCTGTTTCGCTCACCGCTCTTGTACCGATCGCCGCTGAAGCTGCTGAGCAGGAGTCCCTCGGCAATCGCCTGAACGGCGCTCGCGGCCTCAAGATCTCCGCGGCTCAGAAAGGCCGCGCGCCGGACGCGCCGCTGTCGGGCGGCAAGCGCGGCGGCGGTGGCGACCCGGCGCAGCCGCTCTGTGTTGAACTCGCTGCCCTTCCCGGCGCCGACCAGCGCGAGCCGGCTGGCCTTGAAGTCTGCGGTGAAAGGCGTTATGAAGAGCTCGTAGGGCCGTCCTTGCATTTCGCGGGATGCCAGCGCACGGCCGACGGCACCGCCGGTCGCCTCGTCCAGGCCCGGAAACTGCGCAGGCAACTCCTCCCCGTCGAACATCGGAATCATGAGGAGGTCCGTCTCGACGTCAGCGATACGGGACGCTGTGAACGCTACTCCGGGGCCTGACGCGGTCCGTGCCATCCTCGAATTATACGGGGATCACGGCTTTGCCCCGCATCGGGCGGCACCTATTGCCGCTGCGCTCCGGCGATGTGGGCCCGCTGTTGCGGTGATGAAAGTCTTGGGACACGCGGATCAGGATCGGTCCTCACCTGTTAGAATGATGACAACCTGCCACGGGAGCGTGTCTCATGGGAATGCCGTTCGAATTCCGCCGGACCGGACTCGTCTTCATTTGCGCGGCGGCGCTCGCCACCGGAGCGTCAGCTTCCGAGAAAGTCAGCGTCTCCATCAAAGCGTCACCCAAGGTCAGTTTCGCACCCGCGCGCATCGTCTTGACGGCTGAGCTGAAGGGGGGTCCTGATGATGCTGAAGAGCTCTACTGCGCGGCCGTCGAATGGGAGTGGGGCGACGGCACGAAGTCGCAATCCAACGTGGACTGCGAGCCGTACGAGAAAGGCAAGAGCGAGATCAAACGTCGCTACGTGATCGACCACACCTTCCAGACGGGCAACAACTATCGTGTGGACTTTCGGCTGAAGCAGAAGAACAAGGTCGTTGCCTCCGGGCAGACGAACGTTACCGTCCGTCCCGGCCTGCACGACGGGATCGGGGGCGATCGCTAAGGCTGGCTGGCGAAGTCCTGACCGGAGTTCGCTTCCGCGGAACGGTCGACTGCGTGCCTCGGCCGACACACTCTGCAGGTAATCCGACACCTGCAGCACCGCGCTGAAGATCATCTTTCCCATCCGGCCCAGGCTGATCGTCCCTTCGTCGCGTCCGAAGACGGCGGCGCCGGTATCTTCGATGTCCCGATCGCCCAACGTCCCCACCGTCGCAATCATCCGCAAGTAATATCGGCCGGCGTCGGAGATCGCCTCCACGGGCACGACGTCAACACGCAGCGGGAGCGGCTCGGGCATCGCAGCGTACGTCACCGGCGACCCGATCGCGTCGGAGATTGAAATGCGTGCCGTAGCGGGGTCCCGGACGACTCGGAACACTGACACCAGCGCGGGGCGGACCATACGGTCCCACAGTGGACGGTCTTCCCAGAGTTCGGCCTGAATGCGCACGTGGAGGGGGCCCCCGTCGGTCAGAACCTTGCCGAGTTTTGCAGGCAGCATCTCGCGAAGCTCGACCGAGGGCTGCGGGCGGCTCCGGCGGGTGTCAGGCCGCGCCCGTCAAACGTGTAGGCGCGTTGATGTCGCCGCCGGGTGTCGCGGGATTCGGCCGGTAAGGATGATCGTCACGGAAAAAGCTGTAGTCCGTCTCGTTGCCGAGCGCCTCGTGACGATCCTTGCGCAGCGAGACCACCATCTCGTGGTGCGAGCCGGGCCGCACCGCCGCGAACACCTGCACGCCTCGACGACGGTAATAGTCCCTGAAGGTGTTCTTGAACGTCAGCGCGACGAGGCTTTGCTCCGTCGAACTGATCCGCCACCAGTCGTCGGAGGCGGTAATGTCGTGAACCTCCGCTCCCGCGAATGCACGCGGTGTCCTCAAGAGTCCCTGCTCGAAGCCGATGGAAAAACCGGGCTCCTCACGGCCGAACTTGTAGGCGAGATGCCCGCCGATGAACGTGTGATTGAGCCGGCGGTGATCGAAGCGGACCGCTTCGAACGACAACCCCGGGGCAGCCGTCGACCGGGTTGAAGAAATCCTCGCGCGGCGGCATGCTCGAACCGAGCGTGAACCTGAAATGCTCGCGTGAAATCGGGACGACCAGTATCCGGCGATCGCCGCGCGTGACAAGGTCGATCCCGCCTGATCCAACACGGAGAGCCCCCTCCGTGTCGTCAGGAGCGCGTTCACGGCGCGCGAGACATCGCGCGCGTTATAGATGATGCCGGTTCGGATCCCGCGCTCCTCCAGTCCCGCGCGGAACGCCTCCGCGCGCGAGGCGCGTAAGCCGGTGATCTCGATGCCGTCGATCTCCCCCTCTTCCACATCGAGCGTCAGCCGCCCGGTTGCGGCGTCATACGACGCGTGCACTTCAGCAGCTTCGAATCCCTCGTGCGCGTACCGTTCCTGCAGCAATTCCGCCACGCGATCCGGCGTTCCGGGCAGCTGCTCCCCGATGCGCAGAGGCAGAAGCCACAACACGTCGTCGCGGTCGAAGATGCTCGCGCCTTTTGCGATGAGCTCTTCGAGAACGGGGGCAGCGTCCGGTTTGGCGGGAACGTCTTGGGCTCTAACCGGCCCTGCCAGGAGGCAGGCGCACAAAGCCACGAACGCCTGGACTAAACGGACGCGCGGCACGGCCGTGTCTCCATGGGCTAAGGCACTGGGACGAGCGCCACCGGGTCGAAGTTCCCGCCTTCGAGGCGATAGCCCCGGACGTTGGGTTTCTGAGCGTCGGCGAGCGACACGATGATGTACACGAACTCCGAATAGTGCGCCTCGGCAAGATCGGACGGTGAGGGGACGGCCGGAGAATCCGGATGCGAATGATAGGCGCCGGCAACCGACCGACCGGTCCCCCGCAACCGACGATTCGTTTCGATCTGCTGAGCGGGATCGATTAGATAACGCGTGCGGCTGCGCTCGAGGTTGCGTATCCGCACACTCTCGACGATGACGCCTTCGGAGGCAACGAGGAGGCCACAGCACTCGAACGGTGCCTCTTCGCGCGCGTGCGACGCGACATCGTCCAGTACCGACTGCCTGACCTGAACCATGTCACATCGCTTCGACAATCATCGCGGTACCCATGCCGCCCCCCACGCAGAGCGACGCCGCACCGCGGCCGCCACCACGCGCCTGGAGTGCGTGCACCAGCGTCGTGAGCAGTCGCGCGCCGCTCGCGCCAAGAGGATGTCCCAGCGCGATGGCTCCGCCGTGGACGTTCACTTTCAAGGGGTCCAGTCCCAGCTCACGGACGACCGCCAGGGATTGCGAGGCGAACGCTTCGTTCAGCTCGATGACGTCCAGGTCTTGCAGCGAGAGGCTTGCGCGCTGTACTGCCTTTCGCATGGCTTCCACCGGTCCCATGCCCATGATCATCGGGTCCACGCCCGTTGTGCAGTATGAAAGGATGCGGGCGAGTGGCCGTCGTCTGATGTCCCGCGCCCACTGGTCCGAGGCGACGACCAGCGCGGCGGCGCCGTCGTTGATGCCCGACGAATTGCCTGCGGTGACAGAGCCAGCACCATCTTTGGCGAATGCCGGCTTCAGTGCGGCAAGCGTCGCGGCGGTCGTACCGGGGCGCGGGTACTCGTCGCGGGACACTGTCACAGGTGCGCCCTTGAGCTGCGGAATTTCCACTCGGACGATTTCACGGTCGAACACGCCGGACTCGACGGCCGCCGCGGCTCTCCGCTGACTCTCCGTCGCAAACGCGTCCTGATCAGCGCGAGAGATCTGGAATCGCTTGACGATTTCTTCCGCGGTGTTGCCCATGTGGCAGCCGTTCATCGCGCACATGAGGCCTTCTTGCAGCATGGAGTCGACGATCTCCGCGTGGCCCATCTGATAGCCCCACCGTGCCCGGGTAATCAGGTAGGGTGCGTTGCTCATCGATTCGGTCCCGCCGGCGACGACAGTATTGACGTACCCGGCCT
>JAIVJE010000378.1:6280-7377 GCA_020200195.1 Acidobacteriota bacterium
GAACTACACGCTCAGGCCGCATGAAAAGTAAGCTTTATTTTATGGCGAGACCTAAGTATCCAGCTCGGCGCGGCCTCGAAACGCCTCCAGGGCCTCCGGGTTTGCCAGCGCCTCGAGATTCTTGACGGCTCGGCCGTGCACGACGTCCCTGACCGCCAGTTCGACAATCTTGCCGCTCTTGGTCCGCGGGATCTCCGCGACCTGCACGATCCTCGCGGGGACGTGACGGGGCGTCGTGTTTTCCCGGATTTGTCGCTTGATGCGGTCCTGCAGCGCGGGCGTCAGCGCCTCTCCGTCGCGGAGCCGCACGAACAGGACGATCCGTTCGTCCTGCCCCCACTGCTGCCCAATCACCAGGCTCTCGACCACCTCGTCCAGTTGTTCAACCTGGCGGTAAATCTCCGCCGTGCCGATCCGGACGCCTCCGGGGTTGAGCACGGCGTCGGACCGGCCGTGAATGATGATGCCGTCGTGATCGGTGAGCTCCACGTAGTCGCCGTGATGCCAGACGCCCGGAAAGCGCTCGAAGTAGGCGGCGTGATATTTCCGACCGTCCGGGTCGTTCCAGAAGCCGAGCGGCATCGACGGGAATGCCATCGTGCAGACGAGCTCTCCTTTCCCACGGGTGAGGGGTCTGCCGTCTTCATCGAACACTTCCACGCGCATCCCAAGCCCCCGCGCCTGTATCTCGCCGCGCCACACGGGACCAATCGGGTTGCCGCCGACGAAGCAGCTGATGATGTCGGTGCCTCCCGACATCGATGCGAGGTGGACGTCGCGCTTCACGTGCTCATAGACGAAGTCGAAGCTTTCTGCGGCAAGCGGTGACCCCGTGGAGGTGATCGTTCTGATCGTGTCGAGGCGGTGCGTACTCCGCGGCCGCAGCCCGGCCTTGTTCACCGCGTCGATGAATTTCGCCGACGTGCCGAACAGCGTCGTGCCGGTCCGATCAGCGAGATCGAACAGGACGTTCGCGTCGGGGTGGACTGGGGATCCGTCGTATAAGGACACGGTCCCACCTGACGCCAGGACGGTCACGAGCCAGTTCCACATCATCCAACCGCACGTCGTGAAGTAGAACACGCGGTCGCCGGGGT
>JAIVJE010000089.1 GCA_020200195.1 Acidobacteriota bacterium
CAGAAACGCCGCGGCGCGACTGGAAACCCTTCCCGACGGCCAACTTGCAACAACCGCCGGGCTGAGCTTAGGCTGGCATGAGCGGTGCTAGGCTGGATATGCCAGGCTCCGGAGGGGACATGGACATCGGCGCGCGACTGCGCGACGCACGTGAGGCGAAGGGATTATCGGTCGACTCGCTGGCGGCGAGGACACGCGTCGCGCCTCGGATGCTCTCCGCCATCGAGCGCAATGATCTCTCTACAGTACCGCCTCGTCCGTACGGCCGCGGGTTCGTGCGCGCGTATGCGCAGGAAGTCGGCCTCGACCCCGATACCACCGTTCGTGCGTACTTCGCCCGGTTCGAACCGGTGGCGCCCGCCCAGACTCGCCACGTTTCCGGCGAACGCGTCGGGGTGGCCGATGACGCGCCATGGTGGCCGACGCGTGTTCCCGTCGCCGCACCCGCTGTGGCACTGCTCATCCTCGTAACCGTACTGACGCTCTGGGCTCGACGGCCCGACGCGCCGCCGGCAACCCCGGCGCCCGCTCCCGTCGGAACGTCAGGCAACGTTCAACCCGCCGCGGTACCGGGCGCCACCGCAGGAGCGGCAGCCGCCGGTCCGACAGACCCCGCTGCGTCTACCGACCTGATAGTGATACTGGAAGCAGACCAGCCCGCGTGGGTGACGGCCACTGCGGACGGTAAACGGGTGATCTACAAGACGCTCCCGCCGGCAACCCGCGAGACAATTCGAGCCCGCCGCGAGATGAGGATACTCGTCGGTAACGCCGGCGCGGTTCGATGGACGGTCGGCCGCCGCGAGCCGGCAACGATGGGACCCAAGGGAGCGGTGCGAAGCGTGACGGTCACGCGGGAGAACGCGTCCACCATCCGCTGACTCTTCACCCGCGCGCGATGATGTCTTCGTAGAATCCCACGGTCCGGCGCGCGATGTTGCTCCAGCTGAAATGCTGTTCGACGCGCGCGCGGGCTTTCCGGGCCATCGTTTCCCGCCGCCGCGGGTCGTCCAGCAGCACGTTCACCGCCGCCGCGAGGTCCCGCGAAAACTGCGCCGGATTCCGCGGTTCGACGTCCGTCGGACTGGCGATTTCGGGGACGACGAGCAACCCGGTCTCGCCGTGTTCGACCACTTCCGGGATCCCGCCCACTGCGGACGCAACCACCGGCGTCCCGCATGCCATCGCTTCGAGATTGATGATCCCGAAGGGCTCGTACACCGACGGGCACACGAAGATCGCGGCGTGCGTGTACAGCGCGATCACCTTCTCTTTCGGCAGCATCTCGCGGATCCAGATTATCCGGTGTGAGCTGCTCGCCCGGGCCCGCGCCACGGCCTCCGTCATTTCCTGTTCGATTTGCGGAGTGTCCGGCGCGCCGGCACACAGGACCACCTGCGCGCCCATGTGGAAATACTGAACCGCGTTCACCAGGTGGATGATCCCTTTCTGCCGCGTGATCCGGCCAACGAACAGCACATAAGGAATCGCGGGATCGATCCCGTACTCGTGAAGCGTTTGCTCGTCGAAGGTGGGCCGATACTGCTGTAGATCGATGCCGTTGTGGATCACGCGAATTCGCTCGAGCGGCACGCCGTAGAGCGCGTGCACGTCATGCTTCATCGCTTCGGAGACGGCGACCACGCCGTCCGCATTCTGATAGGCGGTGCGTTCCAACCAGGTTGATACGCGAAACGCGGTTCCGAGTTGCTCGACCTTCCACGGCCGGTGCGGCTCGAGCGAGTGCGTCGTCAGCACGAGCGGGACTCCCTGCAGATGTTTACCGAGGCAGCCGGCCAGGTGGGTGTACCACGTGTGGCAGTGGACGATGTCCACGTCGGACACCTTGGCGCTCATCGTCAGATCCTGGAGCAGGGTCGCGAACAGCCTGCTGTGCCGCGGGTCGGTTCCGGACAGCTCCACCGGCGGCTGCACACCTTCCACGCGCATCAGTCCGCGTTGCAGTCGCTGATTACCGAAGCAAAGAACCTGGACCGGGTGGCCGAGTTTGGCGAGCTCCCGCGTCAGATACTCGACGTGCACGCCGGCGCCGCCGTACACGTTCGGGGGATACTCATTACTCAGGATGGCGATTTTCACGGTTGATCCCGCAGCCCGTTCGGCGCCCCGAATCTAGCCCAGCGACGTCGTCGTCCGCCGCGCCGGCAGGATGCTCTTGAAGACAGCCAGGAAGCGGCCCATCTCCTCCGGCGTGCCGACCGAGACGCGGAGATGCTCGAGCATCGGCGGAAACGGCCTGCCGACCAGCACTCCTTTCTGGAGGAATTCGTCGATGACCGGCCGCACGTCGCGGCCGATGTGGACCATGAAGAAGTTGCCGTCCGACGGACTGAGGTGGCCCATAGGGATTCTCGTTGAACGAGAGCTTTGCCACCCTGTCGTAGTCGTCGAGCGGGCCGAGCGGCCGCGGCGCCACACCAAGCCCGGCGCTCTGCGCCCACAGCACGGCTTCCCGGGATATGCCGAGGCAGCCGAGACCGAGGCCAACGCGACCGACAAAGCGGCGGCGCGACACCGTCCTGTTTTCACGCATGGCTCCCCCATCAGGTCGTGTTTCCCGGCGGTGAATCGTGGCGAGCGGCCGACGTCGGTCAGCAGCCGCTATCATAGTGCAGCGCGCACTCAGCCTTACCGTCGGAACAAACGCGCTGCGAAGAAACTGCGGACTTGATCCACAATCAAGTCGCGTCCGGCCCGACGGTCGCCCAAAAACCTTGATGATCGGCCAGACGGTCTCGCACTATCGCATCGTCGACCTGCTGGGTGGCGGCGGCATGGGCGTCGTCTACAGGGCCGAAGATACTCGACTCGGGCGTCAGGTCGCGCTCAAGTTCCTGCCTGAGGGATTCGCCGGAGATCGCCAGGCCCTCGACCGGTTCCAGCGGGAGGCGCGGACGGCGTCCACGCTCAACCACCCCCACATCTGCACCGTGCACGACGTCGACGAGCACGCGGGCCAGCCGTTCATCGTGATGGAACTGCTGGAGGGACAGACGCTGAAGCATCGCATCGGGGCGCGCCCGTTCAAGGCGGAGGAGTTACTCGATCTGGGGGTGCAGATCGCGGATGCGCTCGAGGCCGCCCACGGCAAGCGCATCGTGCACCGTGACGTGAAGCCTGCGAATATCTTCGTCACAACCGGCGGCCGCGCCAAAATTCTCGATTTCGGGCTGGCGAAGCTGGTGGGGCACCGGTGGACCCGTCAGGATGACGTGGAGGCCACCGCTTCGATTGCCAAGGCCGAGGAACAGGTTACGAACCCCGGCACCGCCGTCGGGACCGTGTCGTACATGTCTCCGGAACAGGCGCTCGGCGAGGAGCTCGACCAGCGCACCGATCTGTTTTCGTTCGGCGTGGTCCTGTACGAAATGGCGACCGGCGCGCTGCCGTTCAAGGGTCAGACGTCAGCGGCGATCTTCGACGCCATCCTGCACAAGGCGCCGACCCCGCCGGTGCGCCTCAACGCGGAATTGCCGGCGGCGCTCGATCAGATCATCAACAAAGCGCTGGAGAAAGACCGCGAGCTCCGCTATCAGACGGCCGCCGATATGCGCGCCGATCTCGCACGCCTCAAGCGGGAGCTCGAGTCGGGACCGTCCGCCGGCGTACGGCCGGCAGCGCGTGAGTCCAGTCGAACCAGCCGGCGCCGATGGCTGGTGATCGCTGGCGCAGCAGCGGTCACAACCGGCGGGTTGACGCTTTGGCGAAGCGCGTCCCGGGACGCCACCAATGCCGAAGTGGTGCGGATCGAACAGGCCGCAGAGGCGGGACGGCTCGACGAGGCGTTCGAACTGATTCGGGCCTCCGGTGTCGAAGCCGGCTCCCCCGCCATCGCTGCCATCTCGGCGCGTCACGGAGGAACGCTGTCGCTCGACACGGACCCGTCGGGAGTGGGTGTCAGCGTGACGCGGGTGACACCGCTCGCCTCGCTGGCGGATCGCCCGGCATTGGCGTTTGGCCGCACTCCCCTGTCCACAACGAAACTGCTCGCCGGCGAGTACGTCGTCCGGCTCTCGCGCGAAGGATTCGCGCCGCTCGAACTGCTGGTCGGGATCGAAAAGGGAGTGGACACGCGGCTCCGCCGGACGCTCGTCGCCGCCGGCACCGCGTCGCAGGGGCTTGCGTACGTGAACGCAGGTCCGTCGCCGGTACAGCCGGAAGCGCCCGTGGTTCAAGCCTTTCTGATCGATCGGAACGAGGTGACCAACGCCGAGTTCGCCCGGTTCATTGCCGCAGGCGGATATCGGAACCCGACGTACTGGACCGAACCAATCACGATTGACGGCGCCACGGCAAGTTGGGACGTGGCCATGCACCGGTTCGTCGATCGTACCGGCACGCCGGGTCCACGGTTCTGGTCGGCCGGCGGATTCCCCGAAGGCGAGGCGCATCACCCGGTCGTGGGTGTTTCATGGTTCGAGGCGGCCGCCTTTGCCAAATGGGCTGGGAAAGAACTCCCGAGCAGCGCTCAGTGGTGGCGTGCGGCGCTGGCGGATGGCGGCGGGGTCTTTCCGTGGGGCCGGGACGTGCGGACCGCAGAGCAGCGCGCCAACTTCGGGCTCGTCGGAACTCGCCCGGTCGGCGCTCAGCTGGCGGGGTTGAGCCCGTTTGGTTGCTTCGATCTCGCGGGTAACGTGCGTGAATGGCTGCGCGACACCCAACCCGGGACGACGCGCAAGATCGTGGTCGGCGGGTCGTGGCAGGATCCGGTCTACATGTTCGAGTTGTCGCACGCCGAATCATTCGACCGCGGGTTCGCCAACGAGGCGATTGGATTCCGGTGCGTGCGCGATGCAGGCGCTGGCCGCTGAACGGGAGTAGACCTTCATGGTGCGACGTTGGATAGTAGGGCTCGCTCTGATGGGGACTGCCACCTTTTCCTCTGAAGTGTGCGGGAAAAGGTGGCTGTCCCCATTGGGATCGGTGATCTCTGCCGGCGCCGCAGCCGGCCATCCGTTCCAGGCACCGACGGATGAGTGGCTGACCAGGCCGGTCGACGATCGAACGTTCCGAACGTTCCTCGATTTCTTCGCCTACGACCGCCGACTCCCCTTCGATCTGAAGACGGGCGCAACAGACGAGGAGGCCGGCGTCAAACGGGAGCACCTGTCCTTCTACAGCACGCCTGGCGTTCGCGTCTTCGCGCACTTGTATCAGCCGCCGGGTGCGACCACCGGAAAGAATCCGCTGGTGATCCTGCTGCACGGGGGCAGCGCAGCGGGCAAGGATAGCCTGGCGCCGGCAGCGAGGAACCTGGCGCGCGCCGGTTACAACGTGTTCGCGATGGATTTTCAATACTTCGGTGAACGAAGCTCCGATCTGCTCACAACGTTCACCGAGCG
>JAIVJE010000090.1 GCA_020200195.1 Acidobacteriota bacterium
CGGTGGGCCAGGTCACCTCGATCGACGCGACCCGGGCTGCCTGGCCCAGCCCGAAGGTCAGAGGCAGCTCGCTCTGAGAGCAGTAGCTCGAACCCGTTTTCACCATGCTCCAGATTTTGCGGCCACTGTCGAGCGTCGCGCGGACGCGGGCCCCGATTCCGTCGCGGTTGGAGGTCGTACCCACGGTGGTGACGCGCAGCGCGGCATTGCGGTTGCCGCCGTCGTTGCGCAGCAACCGTGCCGGTCCATTGTTGGCGGTGATCAGCAGGTCCAGATCTCCGTCCCGGTCGACATCCCCATAGGCTGCACCGCGTGCGACGACGGGCTGTTGAAACGCGGTACCCAGCCGCGTGGACATCTCCGCGAACTTCTTCGCTCCGAGGTTGCGGAACAGGTGAGGCCGTTGCGCGTAGGTCACTTTCGGCTGCACCACGCTGATGTCATCCGAGACGTGGCCGTTGGCGGCAAAGATATCGAGCAGACCATCGAGATCCACATCGAAAAAGAAGCAGGCAAACGTGAGGGTCAGCAGCGAGGCCTTGCCTATTGTCGATGTCGGCGCATCATCGATGAACAGCCCGGTGCCTTCGTTCGAGTAGAGCGCCATCATCTCGTTGGAGAAATTGCCGATGATGAGGCTCTGGCGCCCCGATCCATCGTAGTCGGCCGTATCCACGCCCATGCCCGCGCGGGCGACGCCGGCTTCGTTGAAGGCGACGCCTGCCGTCATGCCGACGTCGGTGAACTTGCCGTCGCCGCTGTTCCGGTACAGGCGATTCGGCTGGGTGTCGTTGGCCACGAACAGATCCATTCGGCCGTCGTCGTTGTAATCGATCAGCGCCACGCCGAGCGATTTCGACGACGGATCGTACAGGCCGGCCCGTTTCGTGACGTCCTCGAACGTGCCGTCTCCCTTGTTGCGATAGAGTGTCGAGCTCTGCCCCTTGTAGGACTCAGGCGTGCAATAGGACTTGGTCCGTCCGTCCAGCGTGCAGCGGAGGTCGGTGTCGATCGTCCATTCAACGTAATTGGCGACGAAGAGATCGAGCCGTCCATCGACGTCGTAGTCGAACCACGCCGCGCTCGTCGAGAACCCCGGGTCGCCGACACCAGCGTGGGCCGTTACGTCGACGAACTTTCCCCCGCCGAGATTTCTGATCAGACGGTTAGGGCCCAGGCACGTGATGTAGATGTCGATGTGGCCGTCGTTGTCGTAGTCGGCAGCGGTCACGCCGAGACCGTACATCTCCGCCGCGAGTCCGGACTGGCGCGTGACGTCGGTGAAAGTGCCGTCGCGGTTGTTCCGATACAGCGCAGGCCAGGAGGGTGCGCCGGTCCGGCCCGGCCAGTTCCTGGAATTGATCAGCAGGATGTCCTGCCAGCCGTCGTTATCCACGTCGAGGAACGCCGCCCCAGAGCCAAGCGTCTCCGGCAGGTACTTCTTGCCGAACGCGCCGCTATTGTGGCGAAAACGGATCCCGGCGACCGAAGTGATGTCGGTAAAAAAAAGTCCTTGGTCCTTGGTTCTTGGTCCTTGGTCGGTGCTACCAAGGACCAAGGACGAGCTGAGCACCAAGGACGCAAGGACCAAGCACTTCGCCGTCAGTGCCCGCCTCCGGCTCTCGAGGAGACGGCTCCCGTAGTCGGCGCGGCGCGCGGCGCGAACCGGTGCTCGTGGATCTGCTGACGCTCGTTGTTGTCGTCGGGGTTCAGTTGTCGGTACGGTCCGGTGATGGCCTGAGACGACTCGTCGGCCTTGAAGCGGGAATAGAGCGCCTGCTGGCGAGAGGCCTTCTGAGAATCGCCGAGTCCCTGATAGCACAGCATCAAGTTGTAATGGGCCTGGAGATCCTCAGGGTCGATCTCGAGAACTTTATGAAACTCCTCGACTGCGGCGGCGTACTCGCGTTTCAGGAACAGCACGCGGCCGAGTTGATTGACGACGACGCGGTCCCGCGGGTACTGGGACGCAGCTTCTCGCAGGTGCGTCAGCGCCTGGTCGTAATCACCAAGACTCTTCAGCGCCATCCCCAGGAAGAAATGTGTCTTCGCCAGTTTCGGGTCGACATCGAGCGCTTTACGGAGAATCATCTCGGCCGCGCTCATGTTTCCTTCCTGGATGCGCGCGCGGCCGACGTTCACCCAGCCGTCGGCGTAGCCCGGGTCCATCTGCGTCACCTTCAGAAACACGGCCTCTGCGTTCCTGATGTCCCCCTGGAGGAGAAGCCCGATGCCGTAGTCGTTCCAACGCTCCCGAACGGAACGGTTCGTCACGGCCTCGACTGACGGAAGAGGCGCCCCTCGCGACAGCACGCGCAGCGACGCACTGCTCTCGGCCATCACGGTCGTCGGGATATCGGGAATCGCCTTGATTTGCCCGGACACCTTCGATGTATCCCCCGTGAACAACCACCTCCCATCGTCGTGCGATGGCGAAAGGGAGAAGTTCTTCTGGACTGGATCCCTGACGCCGCTGAACGCCCACTGTGTATTCCACCACGCGAACTTGCGGTAGTTCACCTTCGCTTTGAGATAGATGCGATCGCCGGCATCCTCCGGAATCTGCAGCCGGTAGTGAATGGTGTCCGCCGCGCCGGGGGGAATCAGGCGGACGTAGGCAACGGACCGCGCGCTCCAAGCGTTGCGTTTGTTGATTTGATTTCCGTGCTCGTCGAGCAGGAGGCTTCTGTAGAAGTGAGCGCCGGGCTCGACCGGTCCTTTCCCGCCATCAGCCACCGACCCGCTGTGGAGCAGCACGCGGCCCTTGTCGTCCACCGCTTCGAGCTCCACCCACACGTCGAAGGCGTCGACGGTCCCGCCCGGGAAAAAGTGGCCGACCTTGCGAGTCCGCACGACGACTTCCACGCGAACCGACTCCCCACGACGCACAGGCGCCTCGACTTTGTCGAGCGGTGCGATCACGTCCGCCGTCGCCGATACGAAATTCTGTGCGGATCCGAAGTTCATGGACTCTTCGCCCACGGCGAACGTGCTGGCCAGCCGGGGCTCGGTCGCCGCCTGGTTCGGGCGTCCGGAATCCGGCGGCGGCGTACTTTCCTGGGTCCGCACCAGTCCAAAGATGTCGACCGATATCTGGCCGTCGCGCAGGAAGTCCTGTACCGCCTTGAGCTGCACGGAATCCTTATTGACGAACGGCAGCGCCGTGTTCGCCGCCGCAAACCGGTGCGATTTGACTTTGCCGTTCTTTGCCGCGGGATCGCTGGACGGCACGAGCTGCATGTGGCAGTCAGCGCATTTCTGCGACTTGGCGGGATAGTAGAACGACCGTGCGCCCTGACCCGATACGCCGGAGGCCTGCCAGTTGTCGTAGTCGTTGAATCCACGGAACCAGCGATACGCGTTGACTGGCACGTCGAGGTGGACCTTGTGACAGCTCGAGCAGAACTCCGCCGTCTGATCCCGGTGAAACGGCTTCAGGAATGTTTCGCGATGCGGCTTCGGATCGATGTAGGTCAACTGGTCGTGGACGAACCTCAGAATCGGATTGTCACTTGCCGCGAGATCGTGCATCGGCGGGTACTCCACTTCGAAGTCCCCCTGCCCCATCGTGCTGCCGACGCGCGTAATGGCGTGGCAGGACGTGCAACCGAGCCCGGCCTGCGCTTCCGGCGTATCGATCTGCTCCTTGATCGGTCGATCGAATCGACCGTTGAAGAAGACGGCGTGATCGTGGCATCCCGCACACCACTTGGACGGTTGAGTGCCAACCACGTCCTGCATGTACTCGATCGATTTGCGGTACCACTGGTTGTTGAAGGACGAGAACCGATGAGCAGACGACTGCCACTCCTTATAGATATCGGTATGGCAGCGCCCGCAGGTCTCGCTCGTCATGAAGAAATTCGCCGGAATGATTCCGCGGACGTTCGTGTCGGCCGACGACGGGAAGAATGGGCTGTGAGGGCCCCGTCCCTCCTCCTGCATACTCGCCGGCACCACCGCCGGGTTGTCGATCCGGTAGCGAGCCTTCGCTCGCGAGTCGTGCGTCATCGCCATGCCGAAGGCGGCCACAAACGCCAGCGTGGCGACGACGTACGCCGCGCCGAGCGCCTGACGCTGCCGTGACCGTGCCTGTCGCGCCGCGATCCACGCGCCCATGGCAAGGAGTGGCACACCGCCGGCGATGGTAAGGCCTATGTGGGCCGGCACCAGCCACCGAGTCCGACCCGCGGCACCGACGATCATGATCGCGACACCGGACAGCGCGCCCGCGCCAAGCACCACTGAACTGAGCAGAATGGGGAGTCCTGCCGTGTCGCGTCGGCGGATGAGGCGCACGGTCAGCACGACGCCGAGCACGAGACCAAGCGCCATGTGGAGCACGATGTTGGAGAAGTAGAATAGCGACGGGCTGGCAAACGCGGCCAGGTAAGCGCTGTTCAACAGCAGGATGAGAACGCCCGCGAACAGGCTGGCGCCACGGGTTCCTGTCGAAAGGGGGGTCATCCGCTTGTAGGTTACGACGCGTGAAGGTTCGGGTCAATGAGGTTGCGCAGAGCACGAGCCTCCGCGACGCCACCTCAATCTACATCTGGTTGGATTTCGATGTTCATGCCGCTAGCCGTCATCGGCGTCGTCTTCCTGATGGCGGCCCAGCCGTCCAGTCCGGCGGACTGGTCCGCTTCGGCCGAGGCGGTGTTCATGACCGCTGGCGAGACGCGAACCTGGAAGACGCTCCGGTCCGATGATGAACGGGAGCGATTCAAGGCCGAGTACTGGCTGCAGCGGGACACGAACCCACAGACCGATGCCAACGAGTTCCAGGAGTTGATTCGTTCGCGAATCGAGGTCGCCGACCGTGAGTTCGCGATCGGTGACAAACACGGGTCGAGTACGCAGCGCGGGCGCGTGTTCGTCCTGCTGGGACCCGCGGCCGGCGGCCGCATTCTTGCGGGGCCGCTGGACAGCTCCCCCAAAATGGAGAGTGGCCGCATGGTGCTGCCGCGCGGTGCGCTGGACACCCGCGAGTGGCACGTCTGGGTGTACAACCGCGAGGGCAACCGTGAGCTGCTCGAGACGGTCGGGCGTCGCGACTTCGAATTGACGTTCATCGTCGATCGGGGCAATCGCGATCACCTGGAAAGCGGCCCGCTCTTTTCACGCATCCGCGAGAAGGTGGCGGCTGCATCACTCGTACGCCGCTGAACTCTTTCTTGTTGGGAAACAGTACAAGGAGGTGGCTGATGAAGCGATCGTTGACTTTGGTTCTCGCGTTTCTTCTTGGCGGGGGAGTGAGCGCGTTTATGCAGAGCTCGAAAGATGCGGTTGCGGTCGATCCCACACACCACAACGTAATCATGGACAACGCACGCGTGCGCGTCTTCGAAGTGCTGGCGTGCCCAAGTTCTGTGGATGGAAAACGTGGAGCATTCCTGGGAGCTGCTGGCTGGGCAAGTACACTTAGTAGCCGTGGAAGTGAAATCGGGCCGTCCCTGACTATCGACCGCCGGCCCGAACCGGCAAATCTCAGCGGTTGATAGCCGTTCTGATGCTGCTGCATGCGGTCTTCAGCACTTTGAGCCGTGCAAAGTACTTGTCGTTGCCTTCGACGAGCGTCCACGGCGCCACGCGGGTACTTGTCCGCTCCACCATGTCATTGACGGCGCGCTCATAGTCGGCCCATTTCGCCCGGTTCCGCCAGTCTTCGTCCGTCAGCTTCCATTGTTTGTGTCGCGCCTTCTCGCGCTCCTTGAAGCGGCGGAATTGCTCGTCCTGCGAGATGTGAACCCAGTATTTCACCAGGACGATACCGTGGTCGACAAGCTGCTCCTCGAACTCATCGATCTCGGAGTAGGCGCGCCTCCATTCCCGCTCGGTCGCGAACCCCTCAACCCGCTCCACCAGGACGCGGCCGTACCAGCTTCGATCGAAGATCGTCAGCCGCCCCGCGCGCGACAGGTGACGCCAGAAGCGCCACAGGTAATGGTGGGCTCGTTCTTCGTCGGTTGGCGCGGCGATTGGAATGACCTGGTACGACCGCGCGTCCAGCGCGCCAGTGACCCGCCTGATCGCGCCGCCCTTGCCGGCCGCGTCCGATCCTTCGAACACGAGGATCGTCGAGACGCCCTTCTGCTCTGCCTTGCGCTGCAACAGATTCAGCCGTCCCTGATACTTCTCGAGATCGGTCGCGAACGCCTTCTTGGAGACCGCCTGGGACATGTCGAGGCTGCTCAGGATGGTCACGGCCGCGGTTGCGGATCCGCGTATCTGGGCCGCGGCCGCCGGCTCCGGCCCTGATTGCGCCGTGGTCTTGCGTTGCGCTTGACGGCCAGCTCCGCCCGCAACTTTCACGGTCTGGCGCTCTCCGCGACCTTGTGCTAGCGCGTTGCGAATCGCGTTCCTGACCGATCTTGCGACCGTGAGACTTCGATAGGCTTCGTCGACGCCCTCGACAATCGTCCAGGGTGCCTCGATGGTGCTCGTCCGCCGCAGGACCCGTTCCGCTGCGGCCACGAACTTGTCGTACAGCCGCCAGTGCCGCCATTGGCGTTTGGTGACGCGCCACCTGGTGATTGGATCTTTTTCCAATGTCCGAAGCCGCTTCTTTTGAGCGCTCTTGCCGAGATGCATCCAGAACTTGAGGATCAACGCGCCATCATCAGTCAGAGTCCGCTCGAACCCCGCGATCCGCTCGAGCTGCTTGTCCAGATCGGCCGTTCGGCTTCGGCCATACACGCGATCGAGCACAGGACGCGAGTACCAGGAGCTCAGGAACAGGCCGATTCGGCCCTTTGGCGGCAAATCCCGCCAGTACCGCCAGTACTCGGGGCGTTCTCCTTCCTCATCTGACGGCTCCCTGTAGGCGCGCGTCACGATCCAGCGCGGATCCATCCACTCGTTCAGCAGGTTGACGGTCTCTCCCTTGCCCGCACCATCGACTCCAGCAAACACGACGATGACCGAAAACCGCGCATTGATCAGCTGTCGCTGCGTCTCGAGCAGCTCCGTACGGAGGGTCGGGATCCGCGCTTTGTACTCTTCTTTCGGGATCGTTCGGCCGAGCTCGGCAGCTTCAAACATCGTTCTTCCTTGATGGTGCGTTTCGAATAGATCTCTCCTGCAACTCGTTCAGCCTGACGGCTTGTCGATATCGAGACGTCGGATGACGTCGAGGGTTGCTCGCCTGACGTCATCGACCGAACCGTGGCCCGGCACGGTGAACAGCAAATTGATCAGGCCATAGTAGTCAATGACCGGCGCCGTCTGACGATGGAAGGTCACGAGCCGCGCCCGCACCGTCTCTGGTGCATCGTCGGCGCGCTGGTAGAGATGTTCTCCCGTGCAGCGGCCGTGCGGACACGTGTCGAACGGATTAGCGATGCGGTGGAAAGGGACCTGACATTCGCGGCAGACCAGACGCCCAGACAACCGCTCCACCAACTCTTCGTCAGGAACCTCGACATAGAGGACGGCGTCGATCTGTCGCCCGAGGGTCGCCATCATCTCGTTGAGCGCAATAGCCTGCTCCATGGTCCGCGGGAACCCATCGAGGAGGACACCTTTCAGCGTGTCAGGCTGGCTGACCCGCTCGCGCAGCATGGCGATGGTGATGGGGTCTGGCACCAGGGCGCCGCGCGCCATGTATTCGCTGGCTCGCAGGCCGAGTTCCGTTTTTCGCTGGAAGTGGTCGCGAAACAAGTCGCCCGACGCGATGTGCGTCAGCCCCAGTGTGCGCTGCAGGTAATCCGCCTGGGTCCCCTTGCCCGATCCTGGTGCGCCGAGGAGAACAAGATCCATGCTGGGTAGGTGGTTGATGTTGTGGTCAACAGCTTAGCGTTTGCAAGAGGGCTCGACCATCCTCTCCAAACAGGTGCACGAGCGCCGGAGGCACCTGAAGCTCAATCCGATCCCCGATTTCCGGCAATCGCTCGTTCGACACCGACGCCATCAGACGGTGCGGTCCGACCTCTATGTGAATGTGGCTCGTTCCGCCGAGCCGTTCCACGAGCAGCACGCGCCCACGAAGGCCTGCGCCCGGCGCGTCCGCCGGCGACGGCCCACCGGTTACGATCGCCAAATTTTCTGGACGTATGCCCAGCGTCATCGGCTCCGATGACGCAACGGTGGCGATGCGGTCGTTGGGCAGCCCTATGCGCAGGCCCTCGGCGGTGAAGACACTTCCGCCGTCCTTCTGCTCGACGCGGCCTTCGAGGAAGTTCATCGCCGGCGTGCCAATGAACCCGGCAACGAAGCGGTTGACCGGAGTGCGGTAGAGCTCGATCGGCCGGCCGACCTGCTGAATCCGTCCGGTGGCGAGGACCACGATGCGATCGCCGAGGGTCATCGCTTCGACCTGGTCATGCGTGACGTAAATCGTCGTGGTTTTCAGCCGCCGCTGCAGACTGCCGATCTCGATGCGCATCTGCGCGCGAAGCCCGGCGTCGAGATTGGACAGCGGCTCGTCGAACAGAAACACCAGCGGTTCGCGCACCATGGCCCGGCCCATCGCAACGCGCTGGCGCTGGCCTCCGGAAAGTTGCTTGGGCCTGCGATTGAGCAGCGGTTCGAGACCCAATGCCCCGCCGACCCAGCGAACGCGCCGCTCGATCTCCGCACGCGGCACTTTCCTCAGACGAAGGCCCAGTGACAGGTTCTCATGGACGGTCATGTGCGGATAGAGCGCGTAGTCCTGAAACACCATCGCGACGTCTCGCTGCCGCGGAGGCAGCGACGTCACGTCTCGCTCGTCGATGCGGATCGTCCCCGCCGTCACCTCTTCGAGCCCCGCCAGTAACCGGAGGATGGTCGATTTCCCGGATCCCGAGCCACCGACGAGCACCAGCAGCTCTCCGTCGGCTACGTGAAGATCGAAGTCTTCGACGACGCTGACGGCATCGAACCGCTTGAAGACGTGCTCGAAGGAGACAGACGGCATGCGCTAGCCTTTGATTCCCGCCCCCGCCATGCTCTCGATGAAGTAACGCTGGAGAAATACGTATGCCACCACGACCGGCACCACGAGGACCATCGCCGAGGCCAGCGACACGCCGAGTGACCCGGCGCCGCCGCCCAGGGCAAAGACCGTCAGCAGCTGCGGGAGGGTCATCAGTCGTTCGTCCCGTACGACGAGCAGGGGCCAGAGCACTTCGTTCCACGATCCCATGAACGTGAAGATCGCCACGATGGCCAGCACCGGCCTGGCAAGCGGCCAGAAAATCGTGAAGAGGATGCGCAACTCCCCCATGCCATCCATGCGGGCCGAGTCGATGAGCGCCTGGGGGATCTGCAGAAAGAATTGGCGCAGCATCAGGATGCTGGTGGCATTGAACAGGTACGGCACGATGAGCGCGGCGTAGGAGTCAATCCATCCGAGCTGCACGATCAACGTGTAGAGAGGGATGAGCGTCAACTGCCCCGGCACCAGCAGCACGGCCATTGTGGCGGCGTTCAGCGCACGGCGGCCCCGGAACCGCAGGCGCGCCATCGCGTACGCCGTCATCGACCCGAACACCAGAACCGCGACGGTGATCGTCGTCGCAACGAGTGCGCTGTTGGCGAGCGCCTGTCCGAAAGGGGCACGGGCCCACATGTTCCGGTAATTGTCGAACGTGATCCGGTCTGGTACCAGCGCAAGGGTGCCGACCTCGAATGGGGGTTTGAAGGTGCTCGACGCCATCCAGAGGAACGGATAGATGAAGGTGACCGCGGCGATGGTCAGGCCAGCATACAGCGCGATGCGGCCGAGCGTCCTCATGACGCTTCGGCAGCGCCGATGATGCGCCGCTGGAAGGCGACGACGGCGCCGATTATCAGCGCCAGTGCCACGCCAATCGTCGCCGCGTAGCCCATCTTCTGATAGGAGAACGCGTTCGTGTATAGGTAGAGCACAATCGAATACGTGCGCCGCAGCGGGCCGCCGCCCGTCATCACGTATGGCTCGATGAAGAGTTGGAACCCGTTGATGGTCGAGAGCGTGACGACGAGGACTGTCTGGGGGAGGAGCAGCGGCAGCGTCAGATGCCGGAAACGCTGCCAGGCGGATGCCCCTTCGATCGCGATTGCTTCCTGGCAGCTTCGGGGAATGTACTGCCGTTGATGGATCGGTCAGCCACGGCACTGGCGTCAACCCGACCTGCACCAGCAGCCGGTTGATCAGTCCGACGTCGGTCGCGTAGAGAGAATTCCAGAGGATGGCAACGACCGCCCCGGAAATCACGACCGGCAGGAAGAATGCCGCTCGCCAGAATGCACGGAGGACGAGCGGACGATTGAGCGCCAGCGCGAGCGCCAGCGCGGTGGCAATCTGGAGCGGCACGTGAATAGCGAGGAAGACGAAGGTGTTCCCAACCGCCCGCCAGAACCGCCCATCGACCGCGAGCAGGCGCACGTTGTCCAGCCCCGCAAACGACGGTGCTGTCACCAGATCCCACCGCAGAAACACGAGCACCAGCGCGAAGACGATCGGATAGGCCGCAAAAGCGAGCAGGAAGGCCGCGTAGGGGGCCGCGAGCAGCCAGCCCGATCGCTGCTCAGCGCGCATCCAGAACCTTTCTGGCTTCCTCGGCAGCGCTGTTCAGGGCTTGTCGGACCGGAACCGTGCCGTAGATGGAGGCCTGTTCATACGCTTCCGAGAGGATGTCGAAGATCTCCACGACATCAGCATCGAGGTCCAGGTCGCGCGTGCGCTCGACGTACTTGGCGTAGGTTGCCAGCGTGGGCCAACGCGCCAGCGACGTCGCAAACCGTGAATCGGCCGCCAGCCCTCGCCGGTACGGCAACTGGCTCGCTTCTTCGACGAGGAGACGATCGGCGGCTGGAGACGTCAGGTACGCAACGAAACGAGCCGCGGCGTCTGGATGACGCGTCGTGGAGAATACCGCGATGCTCCGCAAGTCGGCGAACGCGAACCGAGCATCCGGATCCGTGCCGTCCGCGGCAGGTACGGGCGCAACGTCGTAGCGCAGGCCAGGAATCTTGAGCTCGTCCAGCTCGCGCACGAACCATGGCCCGATGATCTTCATCGCGACCGTGCCGTCTGCGAATGGGTCCCGGCCGAGCGCGAAATTCGAGCGGGGCAACAGCCCTTCGGCGAACCCGCGCCTCAATACCTCCATTGCCGCCACGGCGGCGTCGTTGTCGAAGATGACCTTGCCATCCGCGACGAGCGTCCTTCCTCCGGAGCTGGCAAGGTAGAGCGGATAGAAATCGTAGAAACGCTCGAACCAGGTCGTCTTGAGCGTTGCCCAGAGCGCCCAGCGATCGGACCGTCCGTCGCCATCGGTATCGCGCGCGAGCCGGCGGAACGCATTCAGGAGCTCACTCTGCGTCCGCGGCGGGTCGATCCCGGCCGCGGCGAGGAGATCGACGTTGTACATCAACATCTCGGGGTTGGTTTTCCAGGGGAACGCGTAGATCCCACCATCTGGAAGGCGCAAAGAAGCGAGCATGGCCGACGTCGTTCGCTCGGTCAACCGCGCCGCCGTCGGCACGCGATCGTCGAGACGCACGACGCCATGCGCCCGGACCAGCCGCGCCAGCAGGGCGGATGAGATATTCGAACAGACGTCCGGGGTGGCTTTCGCCACTATCGCGGCGAGCAGCACTTCCTCCGACGAACGGCCGGCGGGCAGCGGCTGCACGCGCACCTGTACGTCAGGGTGCTGAGCGTTCCACTGCGCGGCCAGTCGCGTGGCGAGCCTGACTTCGACAGGATTTGCCGCGGGCCAGTACGTCAGCGTAATTGGCGACTGATGTCCGCGTACGTCGGAGATCGAAACGCCAGTGCCGTCGCGTCGAAGCACGACGCGCTCCCCTTCCGGGTTGGCAAACGCGCGCTGATCCGGAAGCTTCGCAAGCGAGTCGGCCGGATCGCCGATCGGCACGTATCGGAGGTACTCCGCGGCGTCCGGGCTGCTCCGGTTTGTCGCGGCGATGGAGCAGGGGGACGGAGAGTTCCTGAACTTCATCGATGGGCAGGGACGGCCCAACCGCGACGCACCGAGTAGCAGGAAAAGCATGTCGTATTGGGC
>JAIVJE010000379.1 GCA_020200195.1 Acidobacteriota bacterium
CGATCTGCTCGTCCGGGCGCGCGAACGTGCCGCCCGCCCGGTCCAGCCCCGCCGCCGCTGAGCCGACCCCGGCGTCATCATCATCCATGGCGCGGTCCGTGCGGTACAATCGTCATATGTCTGTGCGCCTGCGCTCCTGCGCGCTCTTGGCTTGTTGCCTGACCCTTGCCGTCCCCACGGACGCGATGCAGCAGTTCACGAAACAACAGGCGGATCGCTTTCAGGCCAAGCTCGTCCAAATCGTGCTGGCCGGACACGGTACACCAGCCCGAGGTGCTGCGCCCCGATCCACTGAGGTGACCGACGCAGAAGTGAACTCGTATCTCCGGTTCCACGCCGCCGATCAGATTCCCCCCGGTATCGTCGAACCGACGCTCAACGCGGCTGGCGCGGGACGCGTCCGCGGGCGCGCGGTGGTCGATCTCGACGTGGTCCGCAAGCAAAAGCAGCGTGGATGGCTCGATCCGATGGGCTACGTGGGCGGACGGATGCCGGTTACAGCCAGCGGGACGCTCACGACCAAGGATGGAATCGGCCATTTTCAACTGGAGTCGGCCGAAATCTCCGGTGTAACCGTTCCGAAAACGGTTCTGCAGGAGCTTCTCAGCTACTACTCGGCGACGCCGGAGGATCCTGACGGCATCAACATGGACGAACCGTTCGAGCTGCCGTCGCGGATTCGCGAGATACGCGTCAAATCGGGGTCGGCGACCATCGTGCAATAGCGCGCCGTGGCCGAGCGGGACTTCCTCGAGACGCCGCTCCAGTTTCTAAAGGGCGTCGGTCCCCGGCGCGCCGCCGATCTGAAGCGCGTCGGGCTCTCTACGGTCGAAGACCTTCTCTATCGGTTTCCCACACGCTACGAAGATCGCGCGGGATTTCGGACGATCGCCGAGCTGCGTCCGGGCGCCGCCGCGTCGATCGCGGGCGAGATCGTGAGTTGCGGCATCCGCCCCACCCGCCGGCCGCGCTTCAAGATCTTCGAGATGCTCGTCCGCGATCGGACGGGGTCCCTGCGCGCAGTCTGGTTCAATCAGCCGTTCCTCGGCGATGTCTTCAAGCCGCGCCAACGGGTCATCCTGTTTGGGAAGCTGGAGTTGACCTCGCACGGTCTGCAGATTCAAAACCCACAGTACGAAATCCTGAAAGACGATGCCGGGACGGACGGGGAAGGGCAGGACGACACATTGCACACCGGGCGCATCGTTCCGGTTTACGAGCGCACCGGAACGCTGACCGCGAAAGTACAACGTGCGCTGGTCTATCACGCGCTCCAGCAATTGCCCGTCGCCCTGTCCGATCCGCTGCCGGTGGACGTGCGCGCGCGACACCAACTCGTCGACCGCCGCACGGCGCTGGTCGAGGTGCACTTCCCCCCCGCTGGCGCGGCCGTGGACGAGTTGAACCGATTCAAATCGCCGGCGCAGCGCCGGCTCATCTTCGAGGAGTTCTTTCTCTTCCAGCTCGGTCTGGTCCTGCGCCGCCGCTCCGCCAAGTCCGAACGCAAGCCGCGTTCGGTCGTCATCAACGACGAGATCCGGGAGTCAGCGCGGCGCGTGCTGCCGTTCCGGCTGACCGGCGATCAGAAACACGTCATCGCCGAGATCGTCGGAGACATGCAGCGGCAGGAACCGATGAACCGTCTGCTCCAGGGGGACGTCGGCTCCGGCAAGACGATTGTCGCGCTCATCGCCGCGCTCGTCGCGATGGAAAACGGGTTCCAGGTCGCGTTCATGGCGCCGACCGAGATCCTTGCGGAGCAGCACTTCCTGACCATCCGCCGCCTGCTCGAGTCGTCCCGGTTCAGGATGACGCTCCTCACCGGTGCGACCCCCGCGAAGAAGCGCCGCGAGATCCAGGCGGAGCTGTCCGGTGGGTCTATCCACCTCGCGGTCGGCACCCACGCCCTGGTCCAGGATCCCGTCGGCTTCCGCGAGCTCGGACTGGTGATCATCGACGAGCAGCACCGGTTCGGCGTGTTGCAACGCGCCACGTTGCGCGCGAAGGGCATCCATCCAGATGTCCTGGTGATGACTGCGACGCCGATTCCGCGCACGCTGGCGCTCACGACATACGGGGATCTCGACGTCTCCGTGATGCGAGAGATGCCGCCGGGCCGTGTGCCCATCAAGACGATCGCCAAACCGGAATCGCGGCGCGATGAAATCTACGACTTCATCCGTCATCAGATCGATGCCGGCAGGCAGGCGTACGTGATCTATCCGCTGGTCGAAGAGTCAGCGAAGATCGATCTGAAGGCCGCGACCGAGATGGCCGACCATCTCGCGCAGGACGTCTTTCCGGCGTACCGCGTCGCGCTGCTGCACGGGCGCCTGAAGCAGGACGCCAAGGATCGGGTCATGGAAGGGTTCGCGCGAGGCGACTACCAGATCCTGGTGTCTACCACGGTGGTCGAAGTTGGCGTGGACGTGTCGAATGCGGCTGCGATCCTGATCGAACATGCCGAGCGTTTCGGACTGTCCCAGCTCCATCAGCTTCGCGGGCGGGTAGGCCGTGGTCCGCATCAATCGTACTGCATTCTCCTGTACCAGGCGCCGCTATCGGATCAGGGACGCGCGCGGCTCAAGGCGCTGACCGAGACCAACGACGGCTTCGTCATCGCCGAGCGTGATCTCGAGCTGCGCGGGCCGGGCGATTTCTTCGGCACGCGGCAATCGGGGATGCCGACCCTGCGGGTCGGCGATCTGCTCCGGGATCACGAACTGATGGAATCGGCGCGCCGCGAAGCTGTCGCCGCCCTCGACGACGGAAGTCGGGCGGATACACTGATCGCACTCGTGCGTACGAGCTGGGAGCAGCGATTCGGGCTGGTCGGGATAGGATGATGCGCATCATCGCCGGCACACTGAAAGGGCGGCGCCTCGACGCCCCCGACTGGCCGGGACTGCGGCCGACCTCGGACAAGCTGCGCGAAACGCTGTTCAATATTCTCGCCACTCGCATCGAGGGCGCGCGCGTGCTCGACGGGTACGCCGGCACCGGAGCGGTCGGCATCGAAGCCCTCAGCCGCGGCGCGGCCGCCGTCACGTTCGTCGACCGCGATCCTCGCGCGGTGCGGCTGATCGAAGAAAACCTGCGGCGCTGCGCCGTCACCGACCGCCATGCTATTATCCGCGCGGGGTTGGCCGATGCCGCGGCGCGGCTGCGGGCCGGAGTGTTCGACGTGGTGTTTCTCGATCCGCCGTACGGTCCGCTGGAACTCGCCGGGGCGCTCGACGCCGCGGCGCCGTTCGCGCAGGCCGGCACGGTGCTCGTCGTCGAACACGCCAGGCGCGATCCGGCGCCGGAGCACGCGGGTCCGTTCCTTCGAACACGCGACGTCGTGTCGGGCGACAGCGCCCTCTCATTCTACGCAGTGCCGATCCTGGAGAGTCGATGAACGAGATCATCGCGATCTATCCCGGTTCGTTCGATCCTCTGACGAACGGCCACGTCGATATCATCCAGCGCGGTTCCCGCCTCTTCGATCGCATCGTGATTGCGGTCCTGATCAACGTCGACAAGGCGCCGCTCTTTACCGTCTCCGAGCGCGTCGAGATCACTCGCGAGGCGTTCCGCGGTGTCGCCAATGTGGAAGTGGATACGTTCGACGGTCTGCTCGTCGCTTATGCTCGTCGCCGGCATGCCAGCGTCATCGTCCGCGGATTGCGAGCGGTGTCGGACTTCGAGTACGAGATGCAGATGGCGTTGATGAATCGGCATTTGAACGCCGACGTCGAAACGGTCTTCATGATGCCCGCCGAACCCTACACCTATGTCAGCTCGCGGCTCGTCAAAGAGGTCGTCGCGCTCGGCGGGTCTGTTCACGGCCTCGTCCCGGAGAGCGTGGAGCTGCGGTTGCGCGACAAGAAGCTCGCGCGAGAAACGTTGAGGGCATGAGGATGCTTGCGCCGCGCGCCGGTCGGATCGGTGTATCACCCACGATGAAGGTGGCCGCCGAGGCCCTGAAGCTGAAGGCTCAGGGCGTCGACGTGGTCGATCTCGGCGCGGGCGAGCCGGATTTTCCGACGCCGGTCCACGTCTCGCAGGCCGCGCACGCCGCCATCGACGCGAATTTCACGAAGTACACGACCAACTCCGGTACGGAAGATCTCAGGCAGGCCGTCGCCGATCGGTACCGCGCCGATTATGGAGTCGAGTACTCGACAAAAGAAATCATCATTAGCGCGGGGGGCAAACAGGGACTTTACAACGCGGCGATGGTGCTGTTCTCCGCCGGTGACGAGGTGATCACGCATATGCCCGGGTGGCCGACCCTGGTCGAGCAGATCCGGCTCGCGGACGCGACCCCGATCATCGTCCGGACCCACGCCGAGGACGGCTTTTCTCTGCGGGCCGCGCCCCTCCTTTCGGCCATCACGCCCCGGACGCGCGGCATCATGGTCAACTCGCCGGGGAATCCTACCGGCGCGCTGATCTCTGAACGCGACCTGGCCGCCGTTGCTGACGAAGCCGCGCGGCGCGGAATCTGGATCCTCCTCGACCTCTGCTACGAAAAGCTCATTTACGATCCGACGCCGCACAACCTGCCGCGTGTCCTGACGGAGCGAATGCGCGACCGGACAGTCCTCTGCGGCTCGGCGTCCAAGGCCTACGCGATGACGGGCTGGCGCTGCGGGTGGACGCTCGCCCCCGCGGAAGTGGTCAACGCATGCAACGCGCTGCAGAGCCACTCGACATCCAACGTCTGCTCCATCACGCAAAAGGCCGTCCTGGCTGCCGTCAGCGGTCCGCAGCAGTGCGTGACCGACATGCTCGACGAGTACCGCCGCCGCCGGGATCTGATGTGCCAGTTGCTCGCTGACGAACCCCGCCTGCGGGTCCTCAAACCCGCCGGTGCGTTTTACCTGTTCCTGGACGTGTCCGAGTTCCTGTCACCCGACGGCGTACGCACGTCCGCCCAGCTCGCGCAGTGCCTGCTCGACGATGTGCGGGTGGCGATTACGCCGGGCGAGGCTTTCGATGCGCCCGGATTCATTCGCGTGTCCTACGCGACGTCGACCGAGCAGCTCGAACGCGGCGCGTCTCGCATCATCGATTACGTGCGCGCGCTCGAGCGACGCGCAGCGATCGCGAGGTAGAGAGCACGGAGAAAACTCAACCGCGGAGGCACGGAGGACACGGCCGGTGTCACTGGAAGAGCCAAGCCTGAAGCCTCCGTGAACTCCGTGTCTCCGTGGTGAATTCTTCTCCGTGCCCTTCGCCACCTCCGAAACACACTTTCACATGCCACCCTCCGATCTCCTCGCGCAACTCCAGACCATCCTCGGCCCTTCCCACGTCAGAACCGATGACGCGTCCCGGGCCGCCTATGGCGTAGATGCGCTGAAGCGCGG
>JAIVJE010000380.1:0-6667 GCA_020200195.1 Acidobacteriota bacterium
CTCGAATGGCCGCACGCCAATGAAGTGGGAGGGTTCGGTCCGTTGACCGACGACGCGCTCGCCGCCTCCGCGTCGGTCCCCCGACGGCCGTTTCTCGAGCTGCTGAAGCTCATTGCGGCGGCGCTCGTCGGGCTGCTCGTGACCGCCGTGCACACGCCCGCTGCGCAGGACAAGGCGATCGGCCGCTCGATGCCGCAGGCCCAGGTGCTGCTGAGCGTGTCGGGAGCGATGATCATGATCATCATCGGCAGCTCCATCGCCCGTGCATTCGGCATCGCCGGCGCGGCGAGCATCATCCGCTTCCGTACTCCCGTCGAAGATCCCAAAGACGTCACCATCCTGTTTCTGCTGATGGCGCTCGGCATGGCCTGCGGACTCGGCGCGTTCGCCGTCGCCGGCCTGGGCACGGCGTTCCTCTGCCTGCTACTGGTCGGACTCGAGCTCACCGTGCAAAGGCGGCCGCGCACGATGACGGTTGAGATCGAATGCGAGGGGCGCGATTTCCCGATGGATCACGTTCAGCACGTGTTCGCCAGGAACCGCGTCGCCTTCGAACCACGGGAAGTCTCACAGGGTAAGGACACCGTGGTGAAGTACCACGCGACGGTGGATGGCAACGTGCCCCTCGAAGAGCTGAGCGCGCAGCTCGTCGCCGGCGGCCAGGGGATCAAGGCGGTGTCATGGGAAGTGTCGAAAAAATCCTCCTGATCGGGCTGTTGGCGGCACGCACCGCCGCGCAAACGCCGGCAGAGCCCGGTGCCGTCGCGGCCCCGTCCCCGCCGGTGCCGGCCGTTGCGCAGCAGGAATCGCCGAAGCTCCCGCCCGTGCGGTTCCTGTTTCGCAAGCCGCCGTCGCTCAGAATCGGCGATGAGTTCCGGATGGACTTCCGTGTGCGGCTGCAGTCCGACATCCGGGACTTCCGGCCGGACCTGCCGATCGACGGTGACACGTTTGTATTCCGGCGCGCGCGTGTCGGCATTCAGGGACGGGTGTACGACGATCTGGAATACGAAGTCGACGCGGAATTGCGGGACACAGACGCGCCGTGGCGCAACGTCTTTCTGAACTACCGGCGCTTTCGCGTCGCGGAGGTCCAGGGAGGTCGGTTCAAGATGCCGTTCGGGCGCGACCAGCTCAGCGGCATTTTCAACATCAATTTTCTCGAGCGGTCGCTCATCGGCTCCTACCTGGCCCCAGGCCGCGACGAGGGGGCCATGGTGCACGGCCAGTTTGCGGACGGGATAGTCGCGTACGAGACCGGCGTGTTTCGGAGCGACGGTGACAACTCGCACCTGGAGGAGTCGCCAGGGGCGGGGCGCACCTGGGCCGGCCGGGTAGTGGTCGCCCCCCTGGCCCGGAAGCGCCGCCGGTGGCGCTCGCTGGAAGTCGGGGCGGCCGCCACGAGCGGCACCCTCCCTGAAGGGCTGAACAGCCTGACTGGCCGTACGCTCTCCGGGTACCGGTTTGTGGAGCCTGTCTACGTACGAGGACGGCGCGTCCGACTGGGTCTGGAGGGTGGCTGGGCCCCTGGACCGTTTTCCGTACAGGCTGAATACACAAGGGTTAACGACCAACGGAACGGACAGGGGCTCGGCGACGTCGATCTTACCGACGCGGTGAGCCAGGGCTGGTATCTAAGCGGCACCTGGGCACTCACCGGCGAGCGCAAAGCTGGGGGGATCGAGCCCCGGCGCCCCCTGTTTCAGGGCGGGATTGGAGCGGTGGAATTGGGGGCGCGCATCGAAGCCATGCGGTTCGGTAGCGGGGTCGAGGGCGACGAGCCGCCGTTCGCGAACCCCCGCGCGGCCAATTTGCTCGAGAATCGCGACCGCATCCTCACGCTTGGTGTAAATTGGTATCTCAACCTATTCGGCCGCGTGTCGTTCAACGCCACGCGCGAGGATATCAAAGACCCGGCGCGCAGTCCGGTGCTGGACCGCACCCGTTTCTGGGGTGCGGCGCTCCGGCTGCAGTTTGTGTTGTGACGGAAGTCCGCAAGGCTGGAGGCCATGATGTGGTGTAAGGTGCCCGCGCGCGTGCTGGTCGCCGTCTGCGTGTTCGTAGCGCTTCCCTGCCTCGTCGTCGCGCAGCCGCCGGGGCTGACCCAGGACGATTTCTTCGACGACACGACCGTGCAAGACCTCAAGCTGACCCTCAATTCGAAGGACTGGGCTGCGCTGCAGGCGACATTCCGGGAGAACACCTACTATCCCGCCCAGCTCACGTGGCGTGGGGTGACGATCCAGAACGCGGGCATCCGATCGCGTGGCAACGGCAGCCGCCGTGAGACGAAACCCGGGCTTCGCTTCGACGCCGATCGCTATTCCGCCCAGCAGACCTTCCTCGGCATGAAGTCGTTCGTCCTGGACAACCTGGTGCAGGACGCGTCGATGATCAAAGAGCGGGTGGCCATGCTGTTCTTCCGCCGCATGGGTCAGCCGGCGCCGCGCGAGACGCACGTGCGGCTGTACGTCAACGACAAGTTCATTGGCCTGTACGCGGCGGTCGAGTCGATCGACAAGACGTATCTCGGACGGACGTTCGGCGCCGACGGTCACGGCGGCACGGAGAACGATGGATATCTGTTCGAATACGACTATCTCGGTGAGTACTACTTCGAACACCGCGGCGAGGATCTCACGCAGTATGCGATGTTCAAGCCGGAGACTCGTGAGAAGGATGCGGCCGCGAAGATCTGGGGGCCGATCGAGTCGATGATCCAGGCGATCAACGAGACCCCGGACAACCAGTTCCTGAGCACGGTGTCCACCTATCTCGATCTCAACCTGTTCGCGCGCTACGTGGGGATCGAGAATTTCCTGGCGGAGTGGGACGGCCTGCTCGGGGCCGCCGGGATGAACAACTTCTATTTTTATCGGTTCGAGGACCGCACGCAGTCGCAGTGGCTCGCCTGGGACAAGGACAACACGTTCCGCGCGACCGACTACCCGATCCTGCAGGGGGTCGGTCAGAATGTGCTCGCGCGGCGTGCCCTGGGCTTCCCGTCGCTGATGAACGCGTATCTCGATACGTTGCTCGAGTCCGCCGCGTCGGCGAACGAGCCCGATCCGGAGGCAGTAGAGGAATTCTTACCGAATGGCAAGCGGGTGGCCAAGCCCGGATGGCTCGAGCGGGAAATCCTCCGCGAGTACGCGCAGATACGCGCGATCGCGCTCGCCGATCCGGTCAAGGCCTACACGAACGAGGAATTCGAGGACGAAATCCAGCGTCTGCTGGCGTTTGCGCGCGAACGGTCGGCCTTTGTCAGAACCGAGGTCGAGAAGCTGAGGGGCAAGAAGTAGCTACTTGATCCTCACCCGGCTCTGTTCGCGCATGAACTGCTGAACGTAGTACGGCCCGCCGGTGCCTTTGCCGGTCGAGCCGCTGGCTTTCCACCCGCCGAATGGATTGATGCCTGGCCACGCTCCGGTGGTCGCGCCCGAACGCCGGTTCGCATACGTGACGCCCGCCTGGATGCGATCGAAGAACCTGTCAATCTCCTTGTCGTCCTCCGAGAAGATCCCGGCGGTCAGGCCGTATTCAGTCTTGTTCGACAGATCGATCGCCTCGTCTAATGTCGCCACGTCGCCGAGGACGGTGATGGGGACGAAGAGTTCCTCGTTGAATAAGGGATGATCTTTCGGCAGGCCGTCGATTAACGTCGGCTCGACGAAATAGCCGTGATTGAGCGGCTCGTTGGTGAGGCGGTTTCCGCCGACGAGGATCCTGCCGCCGTCGCGCTTGGCGCGCGCCACTGCGTCCTCGAACGTCTTCACGGCGCCCTCATTGATCACGGGACCCATCCAGACGTCCTTCTCGAGTGGATTGCCAACCCGGATCTTCTTCGTCTTGTCGACCAGCATGTCGACGAACTTCTGTCGCACGTCCTTCGACACGTAAATGCGCGAGCACGCGGAGCACTTCTGGCCCTGGGCTCCAAACGCGGATCGGTAAACACCGTCGGATGCCTTGTCGAGATCCGCGCTGCTCGTGATGATCGCCGGGTTCTTGCCCCCCATCTCGATGATCAGCGGCCGCGGGATCGGGCGGGCCCCGTTTTCCCGAATCAGCTTCATGCCGACTTCCATGGATCCGGTGAACACGATGCCGTCGACACCAGGGTTGTCGATCATCTCCTGGCCGGCGGTCCGCCCAGGGCCGGTCACGAAATTGAGGACGCCGGGCGGTAGACCTGCCTCCGCGGCACATTCAGCGAGTCGTACCGAGGTCACCGGCGTGTCGGAGGCCGGCTTCAGCACGACTGTGTTCCCGGCGACCAGTGCACCTCCGGCCGGCCCGCCGGCAAGCGCCATCGGGAAGTTGAACGGCGCGATCACCGCGAATACGCCGTACGGTCTCAGTACGCTCGAATTGTGCTCGTTGGGGCCCAGCGTGCTCATCGTCTGCACGAAGCCGTCGTGTTTCACGAACTCGTCGCAGTAGTACTCGATGAGGTCTGCCGACTCGACGACGTCGCCGACGCACTCGAGCCGGTTCTTGCCGACCTCATACCCCATCAGCGCGGACAGTTCGTGCTGGTGCTTCCTGATCGTGTCAGCCAGTTTCTTGAGCAGCCGCACACGCTCCTGCCAGGGAGTAGCGCTCCAGCCCGGGAACGCGGCGCGCGCCGCTGCTATCGCCTGCTGTACGTGCTCGCGGCCGCCCTGCTGAAACCTGCCCATGACGATGCGCGTGTCCACGGGGCTGGTTTTGACGAATTGCGACGATGCCGTCACGGCCTGGCCGTTGATGTACATCGGGTAGGTCTTGCCGAACGTGGACTTGACGCGCGCGATCGCGGCGTCGAGCTCGCTGTGCAGGTTCGGGTCCGCGCTCATCGTCGCGTAGGTGATTCGCTGTGTGGTCTGGCTCATTCCATCGGCTCCATTCTCAATCGAGGTACTCTATCACTGCTTTCTGCCGAAGTCCGGCGGCGCCATGAGCACCCACGTGTTGGGGTCGAGCACGACAGTCGACGGTTCGGAATCCGCTGTGAACGTCACGCGCGTGAGCCGTTCGGTCAGCGCGATGCGCTCGAGCCGCGTGGCGCTGGAGCCCCGGAACCGCATGGCGATCTCGAGCGCGATAGTGTATGGCTCGCCAGACTGCGCCTGCGCGAGTTCGACGCGGACCTGCTTTGCCGAGGCGTCGTATTGCCAGGTTCCGATGAGCCTGGGCACTCCGCTGCGGGTCAGCCACTGAGTGAAGAGGGGCCGCAGATCCTTGCCGGACGCGGCTTCCATCACGCGGCGCAGCTCGTCGGTGGTCGCGTTCTGGTCGCGGTATCGGCGGTAGTACTCGCGTATGCCGGTCCAGAAGGCCTCGGTGCCGATGACACCGCGCAGCATGTGCAGGGCTGCGGGTAAGTCCTGCGACAAACGCATCGCGTCCTTCGAACTGTTCGGTGTAGAGCAAGGTGAAATACGTCGCAAATCCCTCGCTCAACCACACGTCGTCCCAGTCCCGTTCGGTCACGGCGTTGCCCCACCACTGGTGCGCAACCTCGTGCACGACGGGCGCTCGGCCGGCTGCGACGCCTTTCTCGCCATAAAAGATGACGCTTGCATGCTCGGTCCCGCCGCTCAGGCCCGCGGCCTGCACGTGGCCGAGTTTCTCGTAGGAATACGGGCCGATCTGCTCGGCGAAGAACTCGAGCGCACGGCGCCCCGTTGACTCGAACAGCCGATAGCCCTTCTCACGGTCCTGTGGAAAGACCCACACCTGAAGCGGCACACCCTTGGCGTGCCCGTAGTGATGAGCGGCGAAACGCGCCACGCCCAGCGCATAGAGCCAGGATGAAATAGGCACCGATTGTTTCCAGTGCGTCCGCCGCAAGCCATGAGGCAGATCGAGCTCCTCCTGGAGAAGGCCGTTCGCGATCACTTGAAACCCTGCGGCGGTCGTCACGATGAATTCGCCCGTCGCCTTGTCGTACGGATGATCGATCATCGGCAACCACTGACGCGCGCGATCCGGCCAGTTTTCGCTGAACGCGGTCCGCTCGCCGTGCATGTTATCGATCAGCCGCAGCCCCTCGGACGGGATACCTCCATACGTGATGGTGAAGGAGGCTTCGTCGCCGGCGATTGACGGTGCAGGCAGCGTCATCGTGAGCCGATTGCCCTCGTGTGCGAAGCGGATCGGCGCGGCCGCCAACGTGACGCTCGATACCGACATGCCTTTGCCGTTCGCGGCGGAGGTCAAGTCGAGCGACACCTGTCGAATGCCTGCGGAGGTGAAGCGTACGGTGACAGACGCTTCGCCGGCGATGTTGTTCGTGTCGCCGGTGAGCAGCGTCAGGCGAAACACGTAGTGCAACGCGTCGACCCCGGCTTGACGAGGATACGTGTCCGCCCGTGCGTCGAGGACGAACACCAGAACCAGGAAGCTGACGAGAACCAGGCGAGGGATGATGCGCATGAATGCGCGCAGTATAAAAGTACGGTGGAGGCCGGTGGAAGATCGCTGGGACTACCGGTGGCGTCCGGGCGTGGCACGCTGAGGTCCGGCTGAAGCCGGACACTACTGCTGATGGCTCTTCCCGGTGGCGTCCGACTTTAGCCGGCCCCTTACGGCCGAGGTCTTCCCGGTGGCGTCCGGCTGAAGCCGGACACTACGGCTGAGGACTCTTCCCCCGGCGGCGTCCGGCTTTAACGGTAACTATTTA